>JAKAEF010000054.1 GCA_021820025.1 bacterium
GCAAAAACTAATACAGGAATTGCCAACCAATAAAAAAATTTGTGTGTTTTTGCTGTAGTCACTCTATCAAAACCAAAACCAGATAATATGCTTAAGCAAAAGCAGAACAAAAATACACTTAATGTTGGCGCGCTTGAGGAGAAAAATGATACTGGTAACGAATATAAAACTGCTGTAACTGGATTTGCAGAAACAAAAATAAAAATAAGAATTGAAAACAAAAGAAAAAATTTAACATATATATTTTTCCGATTTGAAATAGAGAAAAAAGAAAATACTAATGGGACTATTCCAATCGATAAAACTTTTCCAACATATGTATCTTGTGGCCAATAGTTTCTTGTTGCAGGATTACCAAAAAAATCAGGAATAAAAAGCATAATTGTTTGCCACGGCTGAATAAGAATTTTATTCATAATTGTTGCATAATCATGATTACTTCTAGCTGCATTCAGAATAAGCTCGAAACCAGGAACATATTGAATCGCAAGTAAACCAAATCCTATTACATATAAAAATACAAAGAATACAATTTGCTGTAATTTTGACGTGTTTAGTGTAAAAATTCTAAATATTTCGTATACAAATACAAAACTTATCTCATAAAAAAATATTTGCGGATGTCCAGCAAATCCTGCCGAAGCAAAAGCAAAGAGGAAAAGAGTTATTATCCACCAGTTCTTTTTAGTTAAAAGTTTTTCTGTTAAAAAAAGCAGTAACGGCAACCATAAAATAACTTGTCCGAGTGTATTATATTCAAACCACACCATCATAAATGAACAAAATGCATAAGAGACAGAGGCAATTACAGAACCATATTTACTGATTTTTATTTCCTTAGCAAAAATATATGTAAATATTCCCGCTAAAAAAGGCTGTAAAAAAAGGAGTATAGTCCATCCGATTTTTTGCTTAAAAATAAAATAGAAAAATGTTAACGGATAAAAAACTGCAGATTGGAAGTTTGCTAAGAGAGGAGCACCTGAAAAATTGTATGGATTCCAAAGTGGTAATTGTCCATGAATAATTTGAAAAATTACTAGTGTTCTCCATGGGTATATTTGACGCAATATATCAAAATATTGTGCTTTGCTGGGAAAACTGCCCGGGTTGTATCCTAAATAAGAATACGCTTTCCATGGATTATATTCGCTTATTAATAAATCGCCAGGAAATGGAATAAAACCATGCAGAACTGTTTTATAGAAAAATATACACGTGATAAAAAAAAAGAAAATGGCAATAAGACTAAACTTTTTTGCGTTCATAAAATATTTTTTTCCTTAGTATTCCTAAAAAGATTAATAATATAATCCCTGTTAACGAGGCAATATCTGAAGATAAACGAAGTGGCGTTTCTCCAAATGCAATTTGCACAGTACTTGTTCCTTTTGGTACGGCAAAAGTAATTAAACCTCTCCAATTAGGATCTTGAAATTGAATAGACACAGGCTCTCCATTTACAAATACCCTCCATCCGGGGAAATACTCAGTATTACTTACTAAAACAGCTTTATTATTTGTCTTAACGGTAAATGTTTGAGTAGTTTGACGTTTTATAAATTTTGTAATTTTTCCATTACCTGCTACAAATTCTATTCGAGATTGTGGATACGCCTTTGCAGGACCTGCAGACCAGATAACATCCGTTTCTCCAAAATAAGTTGATGTAAGGGGAAAATTCCAATAATACTTTTCATTTATTGCATCATACCCAAGAGGAGGTTTCCAATAATATGCTGTTGTAATAATTGTCAAAACAACAAGTAGAATATATACCCATTGTTTTGTAAATATTTTAAAGTATAAATAACTGACAGAAAGGATTGACGTTATAAAAGTAACAATTCCTAATAGTCTCCAGGCAAATTGAAACTGCCTCAAAAGAGCAACATGTTCCCAGATAGGAATTGAAATCGGTTGCATAAAGAAAAATGTTATTAGCAGAAGAATAATATTAGCAACAGTTAATTTTTTAATAAAAGTCTCTGTGTTTTTTCTGAATAGTAAAAATAAAGAGAAAATAATAGCGATAACATGAAATAATCCAATTTGAACTGAAATACCTCCTGTTTGAAAAGAAGTACTGTTAATGAGATTCGGTATAAAAAAGTTTTGCAAAGGAGGGAAATAATGTAAGTAAAGTGTTTTCATAAATAAATCACCATACGTATATTTATGCTCAATAATCGCTGGGACCCAATAGTAAGCAGATAAAAGCAAACCAAAACATAAAGCAATCATTGTTTTAAAAAAGGTATTTTTATTTTGAGCAAAAAGAAACGTATACACAAAACAAATTCCGAAAAATACCAAACTTAACGCATTGTGAGATAAGACAAGCAAAGCTGTTGCGATAGATATTAAAAGAAAACTTGTAAAAGATTGTTTTTTAACAAACTTTGCAATTCCCCACAGTACTAAAGGCAAGAATGCATATGTATATACTTCTCCAAAAGCACCTCTAACCAGAAGCTCTATGAGTCTAAAGGGAGCAAATTGATAAAAAATTGCAACTAAAAATGCTTTTTTATTGTCATTGAATGCTTCTTTTGCAAAACCATACATAAAAATTCCAGATAAAATGTAGCTAAGACCAAGAGTAACTTTAAAGGCATTTACTAAACTCATATGCGTGAATAAGAACAACGAAGCGATAAAGTAGGGTGTTTGATACATAAAATTAAAAATTGGCATACCGTATCCATAATTTAAATCTCCTGCCCACCTAACTGGGAACTCAAAATCTTGTAGTGCTTTATAATAGGCTGCAATTCTTGCTAAATGAGCAAAACCGTCATGAGTATGTAGCAACTTTGGAGTTATAAAAATTCCAACAATAGGAAAGAATGATACAAAAACAATAAGAGCCAATAATACTAAGTATTGGTATTTGCGTAGAAATTTTCCCATATTATTTTTGAGGAATTACCTGATATACCCGCATGTATCTGTTCCAAGTTCCTTTTTGGTATTTTGCAATAAGTTTTATTGGCCAATCAGCAACTGGTGGATCTTGCGTCTGATTAAATACAATGTATACAGGCATTTGCTTTGCTTTTTCTAGTAAATCTTGTGGCATTTTGTCAGGAATTGGCCAAAAACCTCTATGGTTTACATTTCCATTTGTTCCTAAATAAATTTCAACTGCATATGTTGGTAAAGAACCAAATGTTCCCTCTGTCGCTACATATAATTGTCCTTTGCTTGACTGTTTTGTTAAGAATGCGACTAATTCCTTTACTCCCCCACCAGATGGCCAGTCGTCTATATATTGCGCTAAATCAGGTCCGGCAATTGGTGCATGTACAAAATCTGTAACAACGTAATAATCTGCCCTAATACTTAAAGCAATAAATGCCAAAACAATAAGCACTTTGACAATGGGCTGACGCACATACCCAATTACCTTCATAAGAGCATATGCAGCTAAGACAAGTAAAGGCAACGTCATAAAAAGAATAAAGCGTGGATATAACACTTTCCCAAACATTGCAAGCGCAATAAATGGGAGAATAAACCAGGCAAGAAGAAGAAGTTTTTCTCTTATTCTCTCTTTAAACCAAATAAATGAGCCAATGATAAGAAGAAATATTGGCAATTTTATATAGGCGAAAAACCAGTTCCATAGCCCTTTCAAATTTCCCCAGAAAAAAGTAAACGGATGATGAATCCAATCACGAAATGGATAAACAAATACTGAATTCTTTTCATCAATTATATTGTAAAAAGGAGATAAACGTAAAATTGAGTAATATAACTGTGCCAAGGCAATACTTAAAATTGCAAACGCTATCCAAAAAAGAAATCTTTTAGTTTTTTGTTTTTGTTTAAAATCAAAAAGGATTGCCGTTGTTGGTAAAAGATACATTGTAAAAAATGCATTTGTTTTTGTTAACATACCTCCACCTATAACCAACCCTAAAATAAAAGCAATATCAGATCTTATTCTTCTTATTAACAAAACTTCAACATATAAGGCCCATACGACAAACATTCCAACCATGCTGTCATACATAGCCATTCTGTCATATACAAGTCCAAACGGATACACAACATATAAAAGAGCAGATATTATTCCAACCCATCTATTTTTAAATATTTCTCGGCCTAAGAAAAATAATCCTATTGTTGTTAAAAATCCAGTTCCAACAGAAACAAGCCTTCCCGAAGCAAGTGGATTAATAATATATCGCATTAATGTCATTGTTGCCCACACATACATAGGCTGTTTACCATCTGTCATAGAAATAAATCTCCAGCCAGCATCGTATCTAGCAATTTGAGACCAGCGGACATAAATAGCTTCATCCGTAAACAGAGGCAAAGACATTATTCTGTAGAATCGGAGAAAAAAATAGGCAGCAATAAGAAGAATGCTAACTAAAATTTCAATTTTATATTTTTTAATAAATGCAAAAAATTGCTTCATACAAAGTATTGTAACATGTTATTTATTCCAAGACACTATTGTATATATTTTCCAAATAAAAAAAATGAGAATAGATGTTATTATTCCGCTTATTGTGAGCATTGTCAATTGAGAAGGTACTGGAGGATTCCAATCTCCTCTATATAAAAAAGGTAAATATTCTAAAAGAAAAAAGAAAGATAAAACAAAACTTGGAATTACTACATAGGATTTTTTCCCAAGTAAAGCTAAAAATGGCATTACAATTAAAAAATACCAAGGTTGAAAATTTGTGCGAAGTGCTTCTACTACTACTGCAAATCCCATTACTATTGCTGAGCAAATAAAAAATATGTTCCAAGGTATTTCTTTATGTTTTTTATACAAATAAAATGCAAACAAATAAACAGGCAATAAGAAGCCTGTTGCAAATTTTATACCAATAGACAATAAGAGTAAAAAAGATGATCGAATATTTTTATTGTCCAATAGGAAGTATAAAGAAATTACTCCAAATGCGAGCATTGTGGTATCTAAATGAGCAGAAACTAATGATTCAATAATTACTAAGGGATTTAGCGAAAACAATATTACGCCAAATACTGCACTTTTAGGTTTTAATCTTTGCAAAATTTTTTCCAAATAGATAATCGTTATAAAATAAGACGCTACTCCTAATGCTTTAAAAAGAAAAAAGGTAGGTAAAAAGAATTGGAGGCCGATAAATGACAATGGAATCGTAAGCAACAACCAGATAGGTCCATATGGGTAAGTTCTTTGTGTCCAATGCATAAAAGACAACATGGGATCTTTTGGAAAATCCAAAGCAGAATGAGTATATGGATTTTGGAAATAATGCGTTATGATTTTAGCATCAAAAATATAATTAAATAAATCATACGAAAATGCACTGTATGCAAATAAAAGAATAAATCCAACTATAATGATAATTTTCCATGCTGTTCTCCTTTTTAGTTGATATTTTGCAGCTAGATACAAAAATCCTGCATAAAAAACAAATAACAATAAGATAATGAAAACATAAAAAGAAGCAGATAATGGCCGTTGGAAATACCCAATATACTGGAAACTTTTTTGAATATTTTGCCAAATTGAAGCTCTGGAAAGAGTCAAACTTAAATCCACCTGAGTATATGAATAGAGGAACAATAAAATAATGGTAAAAATATATCCAATATAAAAAATAGAAATTTTTTTCATGTTAATATTTGCCATTTAGCTGATTTATTCGAATCTTTAATAAATATGTTAATGCATCAATAGAATCTTTTACAGGATTTACTCTTCTTGTCTCAACAAATTTCCACCTTACAGGCACTTCTTTTATTCTATATCCCATTTTTTTCGCTAAGAATAAAAGCTCAACATCAAATCCTGCTGTCACCGCAGATCCAGCAATTGTTGAAAATCCATTATGGATTTTATTCATTTTTTCAAAAAGACGCTGTGCTGCATCATGAGTAAACAATTTAAAACCACATTGTGTGTCCGATATTCCAAAAAGTCCGACAATCATTTTTCTAACAACAATCATGCCTTCATGGACAATCAATCTTGAAAAAGGATAACCCAAATCTCCGGAAGTACGAGATCCTATTGCAATATCAAACTTTTGATCTATTATAAATGGCAATAATTTATCTACTTCTTCTATTGGAGTGGCTTGGTCCATATCTGTAAATAATATATATTTCCCTACTGCATTAAGTATTCCAGATGTAACTGCTCCAGCTTTACCCATATGGTGATTTTGCAAAAGTTTTATTTGAGGGTATTCTTTTGTTAATTTAAGAATAAAATCTACACTTCCGTCTTTTGAGCCGTCATCGGCAACGATTATTTCAAACGATTGTTTTTTCTTTTGCAAAAAATTATAGACCTGAGTAAGAACTCCCTTTTGAAGGTTAGTTATCTCATCATAACAGGGGATAACTACAGATAAAAAGACTTCTTTCACACTAAAAATTATACAAGAAACGCACTTAATAAACAAACTCCAAAGTTGTAAACAGAAGCTAAAATACGGTACAATAGAGACACATGCCGCTATCGTCTAGTGGTCTAGGACGTTGCCTTCTCAAGGCAAAGACCGCGGGTTCGAATCCCGCTAGCGGTACTTATAAATCATCTGATGTAATTCTATATTCATCTCCTTCATCTAGAATTTCAGATTTTTGCCTTCTTAAGGAGAGATAAAACACCTAAAGACTCCAAAGCTTTTGCGCTAATAATGTAGGGTGGTACTCTTTCGAGAAGCCAATTCTAATCAAAGTTATATCTAAATTGAAGCAGAAAAATTAATTTGTTTATCGGCAAAAGAAAATGGATCTTTAGATTTACTTTTAATTTCTCTTATATATTTCTTACCATATTTTTTGCTTTTCTCTTTTAATTGTTCACCCGCTTCTACCGCTCTTCCGATATAATATCCCAGAACAAAATTGAATATAAATATTATCCAACTAACTACGATTGAAGTCAAAACAACTAAAACATCTTTATTCATATTTTAATTATACTTTCTTTCTAATTTACACCTTGTGACCTAAATCACATGCTAAAACATTTTACTAAAATAGACTTGATTCACTTACGATTCTTATTGAATCAAGTTGAATCACAAAATTGAAGCTAGATTTTTTTTGCGAGAATAGCTAGAAAAAGAGGAATTT
>JAKAEF010000055.1 GCA_021820025.1 bacterium
AAGTGCTTTAACAGGTAATCCTGCATGTAATATTTTTTTAATTAATTCATCAAAAGTACTTTGTTTTAATAAATTTTTTTCTACAGCAATCTGTGCTTCTGCTACCATACCAATAGCAACTGCTTCTCCATGCAAAAGTGGATTGTCTGTTGTTTGACTTAAAATTTCTATTGCATGTCCAATGGTATGACCAAAGTTTAATAATTTTCGTAAAGATGTTTCTTTTTGATCTTTTTCTACAATTTGTGTTTTTATTTTTATTGTTTTTTCTATAATTGAAACTAATTCTTTTTGAGAAAATTCTTTTGGTTTTTTACTACTAACAAATTCAAAAAGTTTTTTATCTGCAATTGCACCTGTTTTTATTACTTCTCCAAATCCTGCAATAAAATCTCTTTCCGACAATGTTTGCAAAAGTGCAACATCTATAATTACAGCCTTTGGTTGATTAAATGTACCTATTAAGTTTTTTACTTCTAAAAAATTGACTCCGGTTTTTCCCCCAACACTTGCATCTACTTGAGATAAAAGCGTGGTTGGAATATTTATAAAATCAAGACCTCTCATAAACGTACTTGCTGCAAATCCTGCCATATCAAGAATTACTCCCCCTCCCATATTTATAACTAATGTCTTTCTATCACAATGTAAATCTAATAATTCTCTCCAAATTTCTTCAACTGTATCTATTGTTTTTGACCGCTCACCTATTGGCATAACGATTACTTCCGAATTTTGGGGTAAAAATTGCGGCATTTGTTTAAGCAATAATTTTTCTATGTGCTTGTCTGTAACAAGTACAATTTTTGAGTATTTGGAAAAATTAATTAATTTTCCCAAATTTTCCACAATATTCTCTCCAATAAAAATTGGGTACGTTAATTGAGCATTGTCTTTAATTTTTACAATTATTTTTTTCATACAACTTTGTGCTCCTTTGCAATTTGCACTCTTTTATTGTACATCTGCTGAGTAAGTTTTCTATATTCTCCCCATGTTAGTTGCTGTGTCGCATCTGACATGGCAACCTTTGGATTTGGATGTACTTCTATAATGTATCCGTCAAATTCATGCTGGTTTGCTTCTAATGCAATATCAAACACTTTTTCTACACTTCCTCCAGTATGTGACGGATCAAACAACATTGGCAAGCCTGTTTTTTCTTTCATACGCATTGCCATGTCATAATCCGGCACATTTCTGTAGCCTTTAGGATTATTGTCTGCTGTTGGAGCAAACCCTCTATGGCAAAGCATAAGCCGCTCTTTTGGCAAGCCTGAATCTAATACATGCTCTACAATACCTTCCCAGTGTTTTTCATTGTGCCAAATTTGGTTTTTAACCATTAAGAAAATTCTTGGGTCTTTTGCTGCTACAGCTGCAATACCTCTTTGAATATAATGGTTTTGGTTTCGTGCGCCAATCCACAAAAGCAATTTTGTGTTGTTTTTTACCTTTAAAAACGCATCTGCAACCTGTTGGGCATGCTCTATAAGCATTGGCTCAACTCCTGGGTTTAAACCCTGTTGTGCTGCCTCTACAACGTATTCTATGCCAGCCTCGCCTACTCCCTCAAAGCCAGGCTTAGTCCGTGGCTTCCATAAAGAAAGCCGAATAAAGTCTATTTGCAGTTGTTTACATTGCTTCATGCTTTCTAAAACCTGTTCTTTATTTTCAACAGCACATGGGCCTGCAATAATAATTTTTTTAGGTAATTTTATTGGTGTCATATATTTTTCCTTTTTTTAAACATAAAAAAACCTCCTTTTGGGAGGTGTATTTGCTTTGGGCCTACTTTACAGCAAATTACCCCTCCTTGGGGGAAGTAAAGTAAAACCAAAAATAATTTTGTGTCAATTTCATATACCTGAATATATTATTACATGTTTCAAAAGGCTTGTCAAATAAATATGGACAGAACATATTATAGGTTTATTTTTTTGATGTTTTCTGCTATAATCTCGCATATTATGTCCCTTCCGCTTGATCACATGGGTCGTTTTGGTCCACAACGTATGTATTCTCAGAATGATACTGGGGGTTCTACTCCACATTCTGGACAAGATGATCAAACTCAAAGAGAGCCTCAACTTGCCTCAGAAGCACCATTTGATACCAAAAACACTATGGCTACCTTTGCTCAAAGAGCTGCCGCAATACACCAAATGCTCTTAGATTTTACCGGAGAACCAGGGCTTCCTATTGAAGCAGCAGCAGAAGGAACTCGTGCTTTTCCGCAAGCACTTGCACCATATCTAAACGTAGTTAGTAAAGCAGCAGCAGCCGCGAGTGCAAACATGGAGGCATATGGTGCAGAAAGCGCAGACCAACAGGATGCCATTACTGGAGAATTGTTGCGAGCTGGAGATGGCGGAACCATGCTTGCTTTAACAAATTTAGTTTTAAATCGTCAAAGATTTGATGAAGCTGCACAAGTTGTCATTAGAGGGTATGGAGATCAACAAGTTCTTATTAGTCTTCAGGATGCTCTTAATAATTTAAGAGGTTTTTTAAACAAAAATAGACTGGCAACCAGTGGGGTGCAAGTGGTAAGAGTAGTTGATGGTGTAAAAAGGCGTGTCCCAGACAATGCCTCAGAAGTTAGAGAAATATTACTTGCTCTTACTATGGAGATGAATGCAGAAGCTACACAGCTTCGTCAAGAATTAGCAACACTTGAGTTGGCGGGGGATTTGTCTCGAGAAATTAAAAAAGCAACAAATCCAGCAGAGAGGGTAAAACAAGCAGTACGAGATGCAATTGCTTCAGAAGATATTGCCACTATGCTGGAATTAATTAGTATAGCTGTTGTTAATTGGGATGAAGCACATACACAAGCGGACCCGGTACTTTCAGGAATTAGAAACGGTTTGGCAGTGGCTGGAAAAGCGGCAAGGGCATTTTTTGAGGATTATGCAATGTATTATTTTGCAAATTTTTATGGACGAAGTGCTAAGGGTATTGATGAAACATTAGCAGAATCCTCAATGATACAAACAATGGTAGCTTTGTATTTCTTAAGACGACAGGTACGTGTTGGTTTACAGCCTTCTTCTGTAAGTCAAATGATACGAGCGGGACTATTCCCAAACCTGGCTCATGAAATAAATGAGCTTATTGTTTCCCAATATAGAGCTTTATACGACCAAATGTGGGGAGAATTTTTTGATGCAGAAGCATTAGAACATCTGCAAGATGGTAGATCTGCAGAATTGATCAGGTCTTTGGCGCTATTACCGCAAGATGAAATAATAGAACAGCAAGCAAGAGCTTTTTTACATGCTATTCCCCAAGTTGTCTCTCATCTTCGAAAGCCGCCGGCCCGTGCTGTGGAAATTAATGAAATAGAAGATAGTATTCCAATAGAAACAATAAATTTGCAAATGGATGATGAGTATTTAAATATTCGAATTGTGGCAAAAAATGGGTATGTACTCTTATTGCAATTCCATACTCCACTTGGTGGGAATGTTCCAAGAGATATTTATGGAATTCCAAATGGTATTAGTGCAGAAGAACAGCAAGCTTTAGGCCGTGTATTTGCTTTAATGCATAGAGAGTTAATTCCATTACATTACATAAGTCCAGAGTCGGCAAAACAAGCTGTGCAACCACCAAGACGAAGTTCACATGCTCCTTCTCCAACACATACTACAACCACTCAGCCTGGACAAAAAGGAGACCGTGAATCACGTATGGCACAATATTCAGGGATGCCAAAGCCTGTAGCAGAAAAAGGAGACAAAAAAACACAACCAGTAAAGCCTGTGGTTGAAGTACCGGAAACAATGCCAACAGATGAGGGTGTGTACGGAATTATTATTGAACAAGATGCGAAAGAAGATATTAGTGGGGTTAATAAAGTTTTACGAAAGCAATTAGGAAGAGCATTAAGAAATTTGCAAATTCGTTTGCAATCAGGTAACCCAAGACAAGCAGGTCTTCAAGATATTGAAGGATACTTAAAAGATTTGGGTTACTGGAGACTTCATGTTGGATCGGGATATAGGGCAATTATAGAAATTCGAGATCATGACGGTACACCTAAATTACATATTTTTGGATTTGCCCCAAAAGATTCAAATAAAACATATAGACGAATAGAAAGACGTGCAAAAGCTGCACGAGCACAACATTAATCTTAATTTGCCTGTATTTTAAAAAACCGCTATAATCTACCTATGTCAGAATTTCGAAGCCGAAGAAGGCTTAGAAACGGCCTTACCAAAATGGTTTGGCTTTCCCGCCTAAGTACCTTTATTTTCTTTGGACTTATTGCTGGTATTCTTTTGGTTGCCGGGCTTTTTGTTTGGTATGGTAAAGACCTTCCTGCTCCTGGTAAACTGACGCAAGCACAGCAATCGCAATCAACAAGGATTTTTGATAGAAATGGTGAACTTCTCTACTCTGTTTATCAAGATACTAATAGAATTTATGTCAATTTGTCAGATATTCCAAAAAACTTACAAAATGCCACTATTTCTGTAGAAGATAAGAATTTTTATAATAATATTGGATTTTCTCCTGTTAGCTATTTGCGTGTACTTCGAGATGTAATATTTAAAGGAGAATTAACCGGAGGATCCGGCCTTACCCAACAATTAGTAAGAAATACATTAATTACTTCTGAGCGTACTCTTCCAAGAAAAATTAAAGAATTAATTCTTTCAATCCAAGTAGATAAAAAATATTCAAAAGATCAAATTTTAGAAATGTATTTAAATGACGTTCCCTATGGAGGGACAAATGTAGGAGTTGAAGCAGCAGCAGAATATTACTTTGGTAAGCACGTTAAAGATTTAGATTTAGCACAAAGTGCATTTTTAGCAGGACTTCCTCAAAGTCCAACAACATATAACCCGTTTAGTGGGAATAAATATTACTTAGATAGAACCAAAGTTGTTTTAGACAGTATGGTCAATAACGGCTATATTAGCCAAAAACAAGATGAGGCATCATATGCAGAAATTAAAAATTACCAATTTGAGCAACAAGATACTTCTATAAAAGCTCCTCATTTTGTTATGTATGTTAAACAATTATTAGAAAATCAGCTGCATTTTAGTCCAGCAATGGTAGAAAATGGCGGTTTGCAGGTAACAACAACACTAGATTACAAGGTAGAAAAGCAAGTTGAAGATGATGTTAAAACAGAAATAGGCAAATTAAATACAAAAGCCGCTAATTATAATGTGCATAATGCTGCAGCAATGGTGACCGATGCAAAAACAGGAGAAGTATTAGCAATGGATGGAAATACAGACTATTTTGATAAGACAATTGATGGGAATTATAACGATGCTCTTGCACAAAGACAACCTGGATCTTCTCTTAAACCTATTATGTATGCAACCGCTTTTGAAAAAGGATATACAGCAGGTAGCATGATAATGGATGTAAAAACAGATTTTCCAACCGGTGATCCAACAATGCCTATGTACTCTCCTGTTAACTATGACGGTAAGTTTCGGGGACCTGTAGAACTAAGAATAGCCCTGGCTAATTCTATGAATATCCCTGCTGTTAAAATGTTAGCATTAACCGGCATTAAAGATGTTATGACGAATGCGTATAACATGGGTATAGAAAACTGGCAACCAACAGCAGATAACATGAAAGATGTTGGTCTATCTCTTGTTTTAGGAGGGCGAGAAACAACTCTTTTAAATGAAATGACGGCATATGGTACGTTTGCAAATCAAGGAGTTAGACAGGATCCTGTCTTTATTCTTAAAGTAACAGACAGTAAAGGAAATATTTTGTATCAATGGCACAAACAGGATGGTCCTCGTGTTTTGCCTTTAAATATTACATATTTAATTTCTAGTATTTTGTCTGATAACAATGCAAGATCTTTGGAATTTGGAACTCATTCTTGGTTATATATTCCTGGTCGAGATGTGGCTGTAAAAACAGGTACTACGGATGACAAAAGGGACAACTGGACAATGGGTTATACACCATCTTACGTTGTTGGTGTCTGGGTTGGGAATAATGATAATAGTGCTATGAATCAGGCAATTTCCTCTGGTATTACCGGTGCTTCTCCAATTTGGTATGACATTATGACGCAAGTGTTAAAGGGTAAGCCAAATGAACCATTTCAAAAGCCAGATGATGTAACACAAGTAACAATTGACAGCACGTTTGGTGGATTGCCATTTGGTAGCCAGCCAACAAGACAGGAATACTTTATAAAAGGCACAGAACCAACTGCCTCTTCACCTGTATACCAAAACAAGGACGGAAAAACATATTACGTGATTAAAGAGAATGACCCTGTTTCAACAGACGGACAAAACAGATGGCAGGTTGGAATTGATCAATGGATTAAAGATAACCATTCTGCAGCAGACTCTCAGTGGTATCCTCCAAGTGATTTAGTAAATCCGCAAAACAGTCCAACACCAACGCCACATTAATGAATTTATTGCTTTAGTTTAGCACCGAATTTTGTAGAAAGAGCGGTAATAATTTGTTCTCGAATTTTACTTACTTCCTCTGTCGTTAAATTTTTTTCGGCATGTTGGTAGACAATGTGAAATGTTCTGGTGTCTTCAAATTGGTCAAGTAAAGAAGCTTCTGTAATAAGTGGACTTTGTTCTTTTATTATTTTACTAATTTCTGCGGTTTTAGCTTTTGCATCTGCAATAATTGCCAAATCCTCAATAACTGGTGGATATTTGGCAAGTGGTGTATACACTTTTTTATTGTTTGCATGTTGTAACCATATCTCAAAATTTATTTCTGTAATTATGTAATTGTGCTTAACCAAAATCTCTCCAAGTTGCTCATGCCCAATTAAAACATATGCTCCAACTCCTCCTTC
>JAKAEF010000056.1 GCA_021820025.1 bacterium
TTTGCCATACCCAACATCCAGTTGCCAGCAATCTACTTATCAAAGTAATTCTTCTAATATCTCAAATACTGTGACCGAATCAGTAAACACTGGTAACAATCAAATATCAGCAAATACAGGTGCAAGTACACAAGTTGTTACAGGAAATGTTTCTCAAACGTACAAATAGAAAATAAAACAAATATAAATGAAATACTTCAAAATATGTCTCATATGGAGAATGTAATGCAAGCTCAAATTATCCATAATGGAGCGTTCTCAAATAATGCAATATTCTCCTACTAGATCTTCTTAATAATTTTCCAAAGCAGAGGATTTATAACTAATTGCAATAAAAAAATTGTTATCATATTTCGAATAAGTCCTCCCGGAGTGAGTAATATAAACAAAAAACTGAGGATATAAAGAATTGGTAAGATGGATCGAATATATTCATCTTTAAGGAAGTTTGGAAGAAGCTTATATATATTGGTTTTGGAGTTTTTTAAACTTCTCATACATAAAAAAATTATTATATTTATAGCAATGCTTACAATAAATAACCCCATATGCTAAGAATAGCAAAAAATATTGTGCTTTGATAGAATAATACAGTTCTTTATGAATATCCTCCAGTTTTTTACAAAAAAAAGTGCAATTGGATTTATTCTTATTACAACATTTTTAAATTTTCTTGGTTTTAGCATTATTATTCCAGTTCTCCCTTTTTTAGTTGAAAAATATGTTAATACAACTAATCCAAACATTATTGGATTTTATGTTGGTATATTAATGTCTGTGTATGCGCTCTGTCAGTTTTTAGCAGCACCAGGTTTGGGAATACTTAGTGATAGGTTTGGTAGAAGACCAATTCTTCTTGTTAGTTTAGCTGGCTCTGTTGTTGGATATATTTTTCTTGGAATTGCTGGTTCTTTATGGATGCTTTTCTTAGGAAGAATTATTGATGGATTAACAGGTGGAAATATTAGTACAATTTATGCGTATATTGCAGACATTACAGAACCAAAACAACGGGGAAGGTTTTATGGTCTTCTAGGTGCAGCCGGAGGAGTTGGATTTATGATTGGCCCTGTTGTGGGAGGATATTTAGGGGCACTTCATTTATCAGCCCCATTTTATTTGGCAGCAGCGGTAACATTATTAAATATGGTGTGGGGATATTTTGTTTTACCGGAAAGCTTAAAAACAGAACATAAGTTAACAACAATTTCTTTAGTTCATCTAAACCCCTTTAGTCAATTTGAGCATATATTTTCTATAAAAACACTGCGAATTCTTTTTTTCTCTGCATTTTTATTTTTCTTACCATTAATGGCTTATCAAGCAATTGCAGCAATTTTTATGAAAGATGTTTTATCTTTTGGCCCGGCAGGTATTGGAACTGTACTTTTTGTTGTTGGAGTTGTTGATATTGTGTCTCAAGGATTCTTGACCCATAAGTTAGTTCCAATATTAGGAGAACTCAAATTAACTGTTCTTGGATTATTTATAATTGGTATTGGATATGCGTTAGTTGCTTCTGTTGCTATTATTCCTTCAGTACTCCTTTTATATATTGGAGTTATTATTTTAATAATTGGTGATGGATTATTTGAGCCATCCATGAGTGGATTAATTTCTAATGCTGTAGAATCTAGAATGCAGGGAAGAGTACAAGGGGCAAATCAAAGTATGCAGTCTGCGGCCCGAGTTGTAGGTCCATTTTACGGTGGGTGGGTGTATCAACTGGGAAAAAGTGTGCCTTTCTTTAGCAATATTATTTTTGTTGTATTAGCAATGATTCCATTATTTTTATTTCATTCCCACATTAAAGATCATAATCAATTGTAAATTATTTTCTTGACGGTTTTTTTGTAGAAAATATAAAGCAAATTCCAGACAAAAATATTGGCAAAAACAAAATTCCTTCGACAAGCGCAATTGTGATTACTGGTAATCTTTGTATCATATTAAATGGATAAAGAATCCCAAGCAATATACTAATTGCCATAAGTAATATGCCACCAACAAGAGGTTCTTTCCATGCAAGAAGTAATAAAATAACAATTGGGACAAGTTGTATGGCATGAATAATTGCTCCTGATATATGTTCCATAGATTCACCAATCCAAAAAATTGCCAAAAATCCAATTGGAATGAGCAATAAAAACAAAGCAAGCGCTTTTAAAAGTTTTTTCATAGATACTATGTAGTACATTCTAAAAAAAATATCTGTGATCTTACGCAAGAAGAGATTTAATTGGAGCAAATGATTTTCTATGAATTTCACAGGGTCCAAATTGCTTTAAAGCATTCTGGTGATTTTTTGTTCCATAGCCAACATGTTGTTCGAATAAATAGTTTGGAAATTGTTTGGCATATTTTTTCATAATTCTATCTCTTGTTACTTTTGCAAGTACTGAGCCGGCAGAAATAGTATAATGATACAGACCCCCATCTAAAATTCGTTGTGAGTTATAGTTATCTAAGGGTTTTGTTCTAGCTCCATCAACAATCACAAAATCTATCTTTAATGCAAAATTTTTTTCAATTTCTTGTAATGCTTGCATCATCGCTTTTTTAACAGCAAAATCAATCCCCAAAGTATCAATTTCTTTATGAGAGACAATTCCAACTCCAAATGCTGTTGATTTTTTGCAAATTTCATCAAATGCGTTCTCTCTTTGTATTTTTGTCATTAGTTTACTGTCTCTTACAGTTGCTACTACTTGGGATTTATCTTTTATAACGACAGCTCCTGCTGTAACAGGTCCTGCCCATGGTCCTTTGCCTGCTTCATCAACTCCTGCAACAATTATAAATCCCTTTTCCCAAAGTGTTTGCTCAAGCTTTATAGTGGGTATAATCATGTAGGTATTGTAGCAGAAAACTATTTATATTCTTCCTTAACTAAGTTCCCATATTGGTCTAAAAGTTTTTTTATTTTTGGATCAATTACAAAGGTACAATATGGACTGCCGGAGTAATTTTCATAAAAATTTTGATGTTCTTGTTCCGCTTTATAAAAAGTAGTAAAGGGAACAATTTCTGTCACAATTGCATTTTTGTAGACTTTTGCATCTTCTAATTGTTTTTTAGATTCTTCAGCTAATTTTTTTTGTGCATCTGAATGATAAAAAATTACCGATCTATATTCCGGACCCATATCTGCACCTTGTTGATTGAGTGTCGTTGGATTATGCATATGCCAAAATACTTCTAATAGTACTGAATAGGAAAGTACCGAAGGATCAAATTCTATTTGTATTGCTTCTGCATGTCCCGTTGCCCCTGAATGAATTTGTTCATACGTTGGGGCAGATCTTTTCCCACCTGAATATCCAGAGGTAACTGAAATAACGCCTTTTAATCGTTTAAAAATTGCTTCTGTACACCAAAAACATCCTCCTGCAAATGTTGCAAATTCTGTTGGCATATTTATTTTATTTCTTTTCCTTTGGTAAGAAGAATATTTGTTTTCATTTGTTTAATATATTCTTTTTCAGTAATAATATCTTTTACTGTATCTAATCTGTCTAAAAAAACTTTTCCATCTAAATGATCTAATTCATGTTGAAATATTTTAGCAACAAAACCTGTAAATGTTTTTATAACTTTTTTCCCTGTTTTGTCTGTATAATCAATTGTTACTGATTCATGTCTTGGAACAAGCCCACGAATACCGGGTATACTTAGACATCCTTCCCATCCTTTAACAATTGTTTGGGAAGCAAAAATAATTTTTGGATTAATAACAGCAAGCGGAGTCATTTTGGGAGCTTGAGGATAACGGATTGTAGGGGAGGATGCAACAATAAAAAGACGTACTGATCTCCCAACCTGAGGTGCTGCTATGCCAACTCCATTAACTTTTTTAACGGTAACGATAAGGTCTTTGAGTAATGTTTGGATTTCTTTACTTTTTATTGATTCAACTTCAATCGCTTCTTTGCGAATAATTGGATTTCCTAATAAACACAGTTCTAAAGCTTTAGCACTAGTTGGTTTCTTAGCCATCACACGTAGTATACGCAGCTTCCTAAGTTTGCGCAAATGCAAGATCTTGCTACAATAGATATATGGTAACAGAAGAGCAAATACGAATGCTTGTTCAAAAGGCGAAAGAAGCAGAAAAGCGTGCATTTGTACCTAAATCTGGACATGCCTTTGGGGCGTGTGTTCTTTCAGAAGATGGTGAGTTTTATCAGGGCTGCACTGTTGAATCAATAATTTCAGGATTGGGAACTTGTGCAGAAAGAGCAGCTATTGATCATGCAATTGTACATGGAAAATACGTTTTCTCGGCATTAGCTGTAGTAAATGAGTCAATTTGCTATCCATGCGGAGCCTGTTTACAGTATCTTGCCCAATTTTATCAAGTTGCAGAAAAAGAGATGCTTATTATTGTTGCAGATAAAAAAGGAAAATTTAGGGTACATTCCTTATTTGAACTCTTGCCTCATGCGTATTTTACATCTTCTCAGGTAGGTAAAATGAGGGCATATAGAGGCAAAAAATAGCCTCATAGAGTCCTGTAGTATGTATTGACTGGTCTGTTCGTTAGGTGTATAATAGGAGTATGTTTAGTCAGGCCATAACCTATAAGAAACCTTCAAATCCATGTGTTAGATGTGGTACTGAACGAGTTGTCTCAAAGCAATGGAAAGAAAAACAAAAAACTCTTGCGGGAACCACAGAAATTGTCTTTTTCCAAACAATTTGTCCAAATCCAGCTTGCCAGGCATTAGTTGATAAAGCACTTAAGGAAGAAGCTCCAAAGGCACGAAAGCCTTTAACATTTGCACCAAAAGAAATGCAAGCACCTGTATCTAAAAAAACAGTTGTAAAAAAGATTGTTAAAACTAAAAAAACAAACAAAAAACAAGCAAAAAAAACCACTAAAAAAATAGTGAAAAAAGTAGTTAAGAAATCTGTAAAAGCAAAAAAAACCACTAAAAAAGCTAAAAAGAAATAAACCTCTTCTTACAATACTGTAATAAAATCCTTACGTATATTCTCCAAATTTTTCATATGCTTGGCTCCATGTTCTTGATAAAAAGATCCAAAATGTCAATGTGCGCACATATTTCTCCATGAGTTAAAAAATAGTTACGAATTAATAGTCCAAGGCATTTAAGAATACTACTAGATCCTTTTATGGTTGGTTGATTTAATATTCGAATTGCGAAACTTGCAGTAACCTTCGGAGCGAACAATAATTAATAATTAGTCTTATTCAGATGATCCATAATACATATGTAGCAGATTTTCTATAAATTATCTTGGTGAGACTGTCCCCATTCTGCCATTTTGTTAAAAATATCACTTAAAGATTTGCCTTTATGCGTTAAACTGTACTCAACATGCAAGGGTACTTCGGCAAAAATCTTTTTAGAAATAATCCCTTCTTTTTCTAATTCTTGAAGTCGTATGGATAATGTTTTGGGACTTATTGGATGCAAGGATTTTTGGAGTTGTCCAAAGCGTTTCTCACCTGTAAAAAGATTATGTAAAATAAGCATAGTCCATTTACTTCCAATAACTTTTAATGTTTTTTCCACTCCACAAGGAGCATCACAATTGACCTTCATGCCTATAGTATATCATATATTTTGTAATAGTACTATACTTTATGTAAGTACTTTACAAAGGGAAGCATACGTGATAAAGTAACAATATGAATAACTGGACAACAATCCCAACAGACGAAATTATCCAAAAAACAGCAGATGCATTAACTGCAAATAATTTTACAACGACAATTGTAGTAAATGGTGAAGAAGCTAAGAAAAAAGTATTAGAAATGATTCCAGAAGGATCAGAAGTGTTAGCAAATACGTCACAGACTCTTGAAAAAATTGGTGTTACAGAAATTATTGATAACTCTGGTAAATATAAGTCAATAAGAAAACAAATTTTTTCTTTAGATCAACAAAAAGATGCAGATAAAATTAGACAGCTTCGATCAACTCAAGAATATGCACTTGGATCTGCTCATGCCGTAACAGAAGATGGCAAATTATTGATTGCTTCAAATTCGGGGAGTCAATTACCAGGAGAAATTTTTGGAGCAAAACATGTTATTTTAGTTATAGGTGCTCAAAAAATAGTTCCAGATATTACAAGTGGTGAAAAAAGAATTTATGAACATATTTTGCCATTAGAATCCGTACGGGCTAGAAAAGCATATGGCCTTCCAGATGCTTGGAATAGTTTTGTTAGTAAATTGCTTATTAATAATCGAGAACCAATGCCAGGAAGAGTTGATATAATTCTTGTTAAAGAAGCATTAGGGTTTTAATCATACGCTGTATCCTGTTTCTCCATGTAATGCCATATCAAGACCAGTTTCTTCTTCTTTTTTAGATACCCTTAAACCAATCGTTTTTTTAATAATTAATAACAAAATAACTGTTGCAACTACCGTATATCCTGCAGTTGTTACAACCGTAACCAATTGAATAACAAATTGCATCGGATTGCCAAATAATAATCCATTGCTACCAAGAGGATTAATTACTCTTTGAGCAAAAACACCAGTTAAAATTGCACCAGTTACTCCCCCCATTCCATGAGCTGCCCAGACATCTAAAGAATCATCGATAAATGTTTTATGTGTTCTATAGAGTAATGCTGCATAACAAACGCCAGCGCCAATAACGCCAATTGCGATACTCGCGATTGGATTAACAAATCCACTTGCTGGGGTAATTGCAACAAGACCACACACAGCACCCGTTGCAGTTGCTAGTGCAGAAGGTTTTTTAAATTGAATCCATGATAAAACCATCCAGGTAAGTGCCGCTGCAGCTGCTGCTGTG
>JAKAEF010000057.1 GCA_021820025.1 bacterium
TAATTATGTTAGGCAAGTAAGTGTACAGCAATATTCTACTACCTGTAATAATACTGGTTCTCGAGTCGAAGTAAGTGTAGCGTGGACTGATAGTGGTTGTAATAAAGCTCCAAGTGTCTTTTGCCATAATGTAACACTGGTCTCTTGTTTAACAAACATTAATCCAGTTCAAACACCATAAATATGAAAATAAAAAAACAATTTAAGAATGAGGCCGGATTTACCATTATAGAAATGTTAACGGTTATGTTTGTTTTTGCTGTTGTAAGTTCTATAGCAGGGGCAATTCTTGTTAGTTCGCTAAGAACTTCAACCAAAACGAATGCGCTGGCAAATGTAAGAAATAACGGGACATATGTTATTTCTCAAATGTCAAAGACAATAAGATTTGCAAGAAATATTACTGTTCCATTTCCTTGTATAGATGTTCCCCCTACCCCATTTCCTATTGCAACTTCTTCAATGACAATCACAAATGCAGATGGTGGAACTATTACCTATAAATGTAATGGTCCCACAGATATTCCAGCTAATACCATAACATCAAATGGTGCTTCTCTTATGGACACTTCAACTGTTACTGTTGCTGCCAATTCATGCAGTTTTACTTGCCGTCAGGCTACAACAAGTGACTATCCCTTAATTGGCATTAATTTTTCATTAAACGGTGCTGCTCCTTCTGGAAATAAATTTCAAGAAAATTTAGCCTCTGGCTCTGCAATTCAATTTACCACATCAATTCTTATGCGAAATATAGACAGATAAGCCTTAAAGAGTTGACATAGACACGCCTGGTTGTTACGCTAAGAATGTATGAGACTTTCCTTATTTTCTTCTTCCAACGAATCAGAAAAAGGCCAAGCATTTTTAATTGTTGTTCTTGTCATGGTGATTGCATTAACAGTTGGTCTTTCTCTTGCTTCAAGAACAGTATTTAATTTAAAAAGTTCAACTGAAGATGTTAATTCTCAAAAGGCCTTTTCTGCTGCGGAAGCTGGTATAGAACAAGCATTACAAAGTGGAACAAATATAAATAAGGATTTTGGAAGTATTAATGGTGCAAAAATTTCTCAACTAAGTGTTATTCAAATTGGACAGAATTTAACATCCTTCACTATGAATAATGGATTCCCAATTCCTCAAGATGATGGTGTTGATGTTTGGTTAACTGATTATTCTACAGATTCTGCACAACTTTATACTGGTTCTCCTTGGAGTGGCACAATGACTATCTATTGGGGAACAGCAAGTGATGTCTGTAATTCTGATCCAACAAAAAATACACAGGCTGCTATGGAAATTTTAGTAATTTCTGGAACAAAAACAAATCCTTCCCTTACTCGTCATGCTGTTGACCCATGCAGTGCGAGGAGAACATATAATTCTCTTTCTTCTTCTCAAGCAGGAGGAACTGTTGGTGGCATAAAATACGCATATTCTTATCCAATTACGATTAGCTCTGGACTTACAGCTAGAGTAATTCCGTTATATGCGGCATCCCCTGTTGCAATAACAGGAACTATTAAATTTCCAGCTCAAGGACAGTTTATTTCTGCAGTTGGTACTGCAGGTACAACCCAACGTAAAGTAAATTATTACCAGGCATATGAGTCTCTTCCTTCTGAATATTTTTATGCTCTTTTTTCACCAAAGTAATGAAAAATAAAGTTTTTGGATTAGACATAGGGGCTACAACTATAAAAGCAGTCTGGTTAGAAAAATCAAAAGACGGCTATATTTTGGATGCCGTTTATACCATGCCTGCACCTGCTAAAGGAATGCTTTCAGAATCCCCATTAGATCAGGAAGAAATGGCAGGCGCAATCGCGAAAGTTATTCAAGAAGCAAATATAGATGCCCGTTCTTCAAATATTGCGCTTCCTGAAAGTCAGGTTTTTACTAAAGTTATCGAAATGCCAATTCTTTCTGATAAAGAACTTGCTTCTGCAATTTATTGGGAAGCAGAACAATATATTCCTGTTCCTTTAAATACGATTACACTTGATTATAAAGTGCTTTATAGACCGGGGCCCAATGACCCAATTACAAAAATGAATGTACTATTGGTAGGTGCCCCCTCTACTCTTATAGATAAATATGAAAAAATTATGACAATGGCTGGAATTAGTATTAACGCTTTGGAAACTGAAATTTTATCTGTAAGCCGTGCACTTATATTAGGAGAAAATTTTCCATCTTCATTAATTATTAATATAGGTGCCTTAAGTACTTCTTTGGCAATTGTAAGGAATAATATTATTACTTTTACCTACTTTATTCCAACAGGAGGAGTAGCGTTAAGTAGGGCAATCGCTGCAGATTTAGGCTTTTCTATTCCACAAGCGGAAGAATATAAAAGAGCATATGGAATTGATGAATCAAGCTTTGGAGGTAAAATAGGAAAAGCTGCAGAACCTGTTCTTACATCTATTCTTTCGGAAGTTAAAAAAGCAATGGCTTTTTATGCAGAGCGATTTCCACAAGATCCGATAAAACAGATACTTTTATCTGGAGGATCAGCAAAATTACCGGGACTTTCCACCTATTTTGCCGAAAATAGCGGTATAGAATCAGTTGTCGCAAATCCCTGGAAAGTTTTAGCTTCTCAGGAAGTTCCAAAAGAAATTCTTGACGATGCTCCTGAATACGCCATTGCCATAGGACTTGCAATGCGAGAGTATGAGTAAAGAAATCAATCTTATTTATAGTAAGAAAAAAAATAGAATTAGTCAGGAGCGATTAATTAAAATCGTTCACAGAATTGCATATGCATGTGTTGGCATAACAGCTTTATTTGCAGGAGGAATTTATTATCTTAATCAAAGTGTTCCTCTTCCCGCATTACAAAAACAGGAAGCGACAATCACTCAAAACCTTACACTTTCCCAACAAAAAATATTAAAATTGATGCTTATAAAAGATAGATTGACTCAAATAAATACTATTATGAATCAAAGAAAAAATCTTGATGAAACAATTGCAACAATTATTAGTGCACTTCCGCAAGGTGTGTCTGTAAATTCTTTTGCATTGAGCACAGGTAAAATTGACATTACTGTATCATCTCATTCTTTGCTTGCAATAAACCAATTTATAGATTTTTCAATAAATAAATTAAACAACAAAGAGCTATTCAGTACACTGACTATTAATGGAATAGTGGCAGATGCAAAATCGCAAACCTATTCATTAATATTGGAGGCAACACCGTTATGAGTACAACTTCTTCGAATAAACCTATCCCAATTAATGAAACAACATTTAGGATTCTCTATTTTCGATTTAAGCCCTATCTTATTTCTACAGGAGTTGTTCTTATTTGTATTATTCTCTTTTTCCAATTTATAATTCCACAAATTGGCCAGTGGTTTAGTCTTCGTGATCAGGTTATTGCAGAACAACAAAAAATTGATGTTTTAAATCAAAATTTAAGTATTATTACTAGAATTAATAATGCTACATTAGATCGTGATATTCAAATTACGGCAACAGCGCTTCCCAGTAATAAAGATTTTGCTGCGATTTTAAGTGCAGTTTCTAATGCTGCAACGACTTCTAATGTGTCTTTGGGAGATTATTCTTTTCAAGTAGGAAGCTTATCTGATACTCCTACAGCTACTCAAACAACATTACAACTGGTCCTTAGTATTAAAGGTGGAATTACTGATGTAGAGCGTTTTATACAATCTTTAAAAACACAAGTGCCCTTGTCTGATGTTACAAGTGTGCAAATAAACAGTGCTTCTTCTTCTACCGTAACAACTGTTTTTTATTATAAACCATTCCCTCAGCTGTCTTTTAATAGTACTGCTCCACTAATTGGTGTAACAGCACAAGATGATCAACTTGTAAAATCACTACAAGCCTTTGGCGGAGAATCAAGCATAACAGGGCCTTTAACAATTCCAATTCCAACAGCTCCTCCAAGCCCTGCTACTGCTCAATAGTTATAACAAAATTTATTAAAGAAAGAACTATTTGAAAGAGAAATTTATGATAAGAGGTCTGGTCGGTGTTGCTTGGTAATTTTTTCTGCTTCTTGCTGTTTCCATTTGTTAATTTCAGGATGATTGCCCGACACTAAAATATCGGGAACATTCATCCCCTTATATTCCCTTGGCATGGTATATTGTGGATATTCAAGTAATTGTTTTGTCTCAGAAACTAAAGAGAAAGACTCAAGTCCTGTTGCATGTTCTTTTAAAACTCCCGGGATAAGCCTAACAACAGCATCTGTAATAAGCATAGCGGGAATTTCTCCACCTGTTACAATAAAATCTCCTAAAGAAATCGTTTGATCAACAAGATTTCTAACCCTTTCGTCTACTCCTTCATAATGTCCGCATAAAAGAATAAGATGTTTTAGTTTTGAAAAAGAAATCGCGTGATTTTGTTTAAAAGTTTTTCCTCTAGCATCAAGCAATATAACCTGTTCTTCATCTTTGCTAAGATTAGCATTTTTAACTGAATTAATTGCATTATCAATAACATCAACGCGCATAACCATTCCTACTCCTCCACCAAAGGGTCTATCGTCAACCATTTTATGAGTTCCTATCCCAAAATTTCGTATTTGTACCAATTCAATATCTACTTGTTGTTTTTCTATTGCACGTTTAACAATAGATTCAGAAAAAGGTCCTGCAAACATTTCTGGGAACAAAGTTAAAATACTGATTTTCATAAAATTATTATAGCAGAGTGAGGTGGATAGAGGCTTAATAAAGCTTATGCTTCTGCAACACTTACGTGAATTCTTTTGTTTTGTTTAATTGCTGGAATTTTCATAATGTTTCTAATTGCTCGGATAATTTTTCCTTCTTTTCCAATAACTTTACCGACATCTTCTTTAGAAACATGGATAATAAAATTTGTTACTCCTTCTTCTTCTTGCTCGTCAATAACAACTGCGTCTGCGTTATCTACAATTGAGGAAACAATATATGCTAATGTGTCTTTCATAATTCCAAAAGCTTTTTTACTGTTGGTGATGGTTGTGCTCCAACGGATACCCAATATTTAACTCTTTCCATGTTTACTTGTTTTGCTACTTTACCACCCATTTGCTTTTCTAATGCGCCTAAAATTTCTACAGCAACACCATCGCGTCGGTCTCTTTTTTCTTTGACAACAACTCGATATTTGCTTTCGCCTTTTTTGCCTGTTTTCATGAGTCTAATTGTAAGTGCCATAGTATTTGCTTATTTTACCATTTATTATCCTTTTTCTCAAGGGCAAGCTTGGCTGCGTTTTCTTCAGCCTGTTGTTTTGATTTGCCAGTTCCCTCTCCCAGTAAATTACCTGCTACATATACTCCTACAGTAAAGGTTTTGGCATGTGCTGGGCCTTCTTCTGTCAATACTTTATATACAGGAGAACCCTTTTTCTTGCTTTGAACGTATTCTTGAAGCAAACTTTTGGGATCTTTAAAGGTCTTTTTTTCAACTAGTTCTGGAATTTGAACCAAAAGTGTCTTGGAGATAAAATCAGATACTGCTTGTAGTCCTTGATCCATAAAAAGTGCGCCGATAAATGCTTCAAAACTGTCTGCTAATAAGCTTTGGTTCTCTCGGCCTTGAGCCTCGTGCTCACCTTTAGAGAGCTTAAGTAATCTTCCAAAGTCTAATTCTCTTGCTATTGTTCCAAGACTTTTGGTATTAACCAAAAGAGAGCGTAAATTGGTTAAAACCCCTTCATTATATTGAGGATATTTTTTATACAAGAAATCAGAAACTAAGAAAGATAGAATACTGTCACCCAAAAATTCCAGCCGTTCGTTTGAGGCTATTTGTTCTCTTGTCTCGTTTAAATAAGATCTATGGGTAAATGCCTGTTCAAAGAGTGCTTGGTTTTTAAATGTTGGTAATTTCATTGCTCTATTATATGCCCAAGCGCTCCATTAATAAAGGCTGGACTTGTCTCCCCTCCATATTCTTTCGCAAGCTCAATAGCTTCATCTACTACAACTTTTGGTGGGGTATCTTTTTTAATTAAAAGTTCAAATAAAGCCAAACGTAAAATTGCTAAATCTACCTTGTTTATCTTATTCACTGGAAATTCAGGGGCTATTTCTGTAATTTTGTCATCTAAAAATGTTAATTGTTCTAATATTTCTTTGGTTTCTGCACTGACTTTCTGAGGGTGAAAATCGCTACTAAAAAGCTCTTCTACAATATGTTGTCTTTTTTTATGCCTGGGGTCATGAGGACTCTTCATGATGCTTATTTTTTTGCTGTTTTGGTAACTTGTTTACCTTTATAAAATCCACAAGCTTTGCAAACAATGTGTGGAAGGGTAATATTGCCACAATTTGGGCATTTTACTGCTTTTTTAATAGCAAGCTTTAAAGCGTGTCTTCTTTCGACTTTTCTTTCTCTAGAATGTCGTCGTTTTGGTTCGTGTGGCATGCGTATATTGTACCTGATTTAGGTGCTTTACGCAAGAATGAATTACTTTTGTCTTTTTTAAGTGTCTTGTGTATACTGGTTGTGCTATGCAGGTAATTACAAAAAACAAACATGAATTTCTCCTTCGATTTGATCGTGGAGAGAGTGCTTTAGACAAGCTTGTTGAATTCTGCACATCAGAAAACATACAAGCAGCGTGGTTTACCGGAATTGGAGCCGCAGATGAAGTAATGCTTTCTTACTACAATTTACCCTCAAAAACCTATCAGGATAAAACGTTTTCTCAAGAAGTTGAGGTTTTGGGAATTACCGGGAATATTGCAATTTTAGATGGTAAAACTGTTTTTCATTGCCATGGA
>JAKAEF010000058.1 GCA_021820025.1 bacterium
CAAACGAGAAATTGCAGGCACCAATAATTGCTGGGGATGGGGAATTTACAAGGGTAAAACAACCAGCTTTGGAAGCTATTCTGAGGCAATAACAACTATTAGTAAACTAATAGCCAAAAATTATGTGGGAAAAGGCTTAAATACCCCAGAAGAAATTCAAAAGCTTTATAACCCATCTAATACAAGTGATTGGTCTACCAAGATAAACTACTTCATGAACCAGATCCAAAATACTCTCTAGGGCTAGACTTGACAAACCTATAATCTTTTGCTATACTACTTGACAGATCCTAAGGTATGCCTCTCAAATGCATACGTTAGGATTTTTTTATGGCAAAGTAATTTGCCATAAAAAGGCAGGATATGAAGACAAAACTTATTAGCTTTGTTTTCCTCTTAGTTTTCCTTCTTGCAACCCCGCACAAAACGTTCGCAGCTGAACTTGCTTCAGGTTCTTCTGCAAACTTTGCGTCACTTGTATCAACAACGCAGAGTGTTGATACTCGTGGATTAGCTTTACGAGCCTATTTAATGAGTTATCATTCACCACTCGCAATCTATGCAGATTACTATGTAGCCATGGCAGATAAGTATGGTTTACCTTGGAACTTAGTTCCAGCTATTACTGGTACAGAATCTACCTTTGGACAACAGGCACCAGTAAACTGTAATAATTTTTATGGCTATGGTATCTATGGAGACAATATGCTTTGCTTTACCTCTGTTGAAGCTGGTATTGAAACAGTATCGAAAGCTCTTCGAGAGCAATATGTAAATACCTGGGGAGCAACAACTGTTGACCAAATCGGTCATTTATATGCAGCTTCACCAACATG
Organism: bacterium; assembly: GCA_021820025.1. Lineage (GTDB taxonomy): Bacteria > Patescibacteriota > Microgenomatia > Levybacterales > UBA12049 > PPGL01. The sequence goes on from JAKAEF010000058.1 coordinate 837, forward strand.
GTCAGCACATACAACCTTTTTTATGAGACAAATGGAAACTTTTAAAGTAAGCTTCGATGCCCAGGCTCTTCCCATTTCATTATAAATAGGGTATACTAATACACATTAAGGGTGCAGCGCGTTTCGCAGGACGGCAAATAAGCGGACGTGGCGAAATGGTAGACGCGATAGGTTTAGGACCTATTGGCCGTAAGGTTATGGGGGTTCAAGTCCCTCCGTCCGCACCCACAAGACACTATGGCAGATACAAATACACCATCAACACTAAAAAGAGAAGCAGACGGCACTATAGAGCTTTCTATAACCCTTCCAGCAGCATTAGTCAACAAAACCTGGGAAGAAGTAGTAGAACAAATGGTTAAAAGTGCAACTCTTCCAGGCTTTAGACAAGGCAAAGCTCCACGAAAGATGGTAGAAGAGAAGTTAGATAAAGAAAGAATTCGAGAAGAAGTTTTAAAAAAAGTTCTTCCTCAAGCTTACATTGAAGCTGTTAAAGAACATAAAATTAACCCAATTATTAATCCAAAAATTCATGTAGAAAAGTTAGATGAAGGTAAAGATTGGCAATTTAGCGCAATAACCTGCGAAGTTCCAGAAGTTAAATTAAATAACTACAAAGAAGAAGTAAAAAAAGTTACTGCAAAAAGTAAAATTGTTATCCCAGGCAAAGAAAAACCAGCCCCATCTTTGGACGAAATTATTAAAATCATGATTGATAGTGTAACAGTAGCAGTTCCAAGTATTTTGGTAGAAGGAGAAGTGGAAAGACTTCTTTCTCAACTTCTTGGCGAAATTAAATCTCTTGGTCTTTCTTTAGATCAATACCTTGCTTCTACAAACAGAAATGTTGAACAATTGAGAGAAGAATACAAGAAAAAAGCAGAAAATGACATTAAATTTGAATTTGCTTTACAAAAAATTGCAGAAGAAGAAAAAATTTCTGTAGATCCAAAAGAAATTGATGAAGCATTACAAAAAGCAAAAGACGAAAACGAGAGAAAACAGCTTGAAGCAAATGTTTACTTACTAGCAAACATCTTACGCCAACAAAAAACTCTTGATTTCTTAAAAAACCTATAATCAAGGTACCTATGTTCCAACAGGACGATAAAAAGAAAAAGAAGACACAGTATAAAACCACATACACTAATCCGTTTGAGGCTTTTGAAGATTTGGGAAAAGGACTAACCGATCAAGCAAAAACGCAATTCACCGAAGGTGCAAAAACCGCAGTTAATCAACTTATTTTTGGTGTTGAAAAAGCACAACAAAAACCATCTGGAGGAGATTTACAACCGGGTGAAGTATTAGATTTAAAAGCACAACAAAAACAGCAAGAACAGCAAAAACAAATAGAAAAGCAGGCAAAAAATATAGAACCAGGCATTAATTATGTAAGAGAAATTTTGCATAGCAGTGAAGATGCCAGTGTTAAAAATAATGAAGAGTTAAAAAAAGATATTCAAAATCTTATTTTAGAAATTAGAAGTTTGTCGGGAGCAACAAAATCTTTAGAAAAACAGGTTACCGAAGCAACCAGCGTACAAATAGTAAATCCTGGAAGGTATCACAAAAATTTCTTTAGATTTGTTATTTCAGTTATTCGTGATGCCAGACAACAGATAGATAGTGCTGGTACATGGCTTTCTGCCATGAAAGGAAAGCAGAAAAAAGGTGCGGCTGGAGCAAAACCCCAAAAAGGAGCAACATATTGGGATTTAGCAGAGCAATCTGGAACAACACAATTTATGCTTTCTGGAGAACGTTCTGTCTCCAACCAAACCGGATAACTCTTTTTGTACTCATTCATTCTGTGATATAATTGAGTACACTTTGGAGCTATAGCTCAGTTGGCTAGAGCGTTTCATTGACATTGAAAAGGTCACTGGTTCAAGTCCAGTTAGCTCCACCAAAAATCCTCTATGACAAAAGCATTTGTAGATTCCCTTATTAGTAACATGAAGCAAGCAGGTGTTGTTACCAAAGCCACTCCCTGGATGGTTGAAGGCTTTGGAGAAAAACAGCTTAACACCCGCTATGTTGGATTTGCCATAAAAGATGAGTGGCTTGATATTATGTCTTCAAATGATAATCTTCTGCTGAAGTTCATTGTTGGCCGAAATGACGCATATATAGAATTTTATTTAGCCAATAAGCCTCCATTTCTTAAAATAACTCAAACAAGATTTACCAATGTAGATAAATGGGAAATATTATTAGGCGAACTCAAGCGAAAACTTAAAAAAGATAAAGCAGACGTTTTGTCACATAACGAATCAGTTGGTAATTTATACAAGCTTATTGAACCGCATCTTAAGTAGCCTTACAATAAGTGTATGACCCGCCAATCTGCTTATCAATTGCTCACCAAGTATATTAAAAACCCTATTCTGCTCAAGCATTCTTTAGCAACCGAAGCAACAATGCGAGCATTTGCCAATTATTTTGGGGAAGATGAAGATGTGTGGGGGATAACAGGGCTTCTGCATGATGCAGACTATGAACTAAGTAAAGGCCATCCAGAAAAACATGGGACTCTCTTATTTAAAAAAGAACCAAATGTTGTTCCCGCAGAAATAGAAAGAGCAATACGAGCCCATACCTACGAATGGTCCAATGTCTTACCCCAGACAAGAATGGAATGGACCCTCGCTTGTTGTGACGAATTAACTGGATTTATTATGAAAACAGTAACATTTTATGCAAGCAGAAAAGTTGCAGATATATCAGTTGATTTTCTGCTTAGAAAACTAAGGCAAAAAAATGTATTTCCAGGAGCTGACAGAAAAAAAATTTTGTTATGCCAAAGTAAATTAGGTATTCCTGTTGTCCAATTTATTACCGTAACCTTAAATGCAATGCATTCTATAAGTAATATACTGGATACAAAACTTGAAGCAGAAAAAGAAACAAAAAAATAATATGGTTCAAAATTACCAAAAAGTGACACTTTCTAAAAAACAAATCATTATTAATAATTTTATTGGAGGCATTTCCTGGGCAATTGGAGCAACAATTGGAGCGGCAATAATTGTGACAATTATTACATTTATATTGAAGGAAATTAATGTTATTCCATTTATTGGAAATTTTACCAGTCAAATAACAAATTATGTCCAAACTCATCCAAAACCGCACTAAATTTGACGAATCCTAAAAAATGGAGTAATATAAATATATGGCAAATCAATTTATTAGTACAACAACTACTATTTCCTAAATCGGGAGGTAGTGTTTGTGGCGACCTCCCAAAAGGGAGGTTTTTTTGTGAGAAAAAAATGAAAAAATACATTTTTATTATTGAAACCACTACTACAACCCAATTTTTTTGGGAGTGTTAGTAGTGTGTTTAGCACAATCTGACCTCCCAAAATGGGAGGTTTTTTTATGGGAGAAAGGAGGTGAAAATATGAGAGAAAGAAATGTTGTTGGATTAGATGTTGACAGCACAGCTGTAGACAAAGAAGGACTCAATTGGTTAGCAGATAGAAAAGGTGTCGGAAATCAAGTTAAGAAATTAACGGAAGACTCCATGAACGGACGCATACCTGTTGAGCAGGTAATGCCATTAAAAATGGATATTATCAGTCCTTCAAGAAGTGACATTGCAGCACTAAGTCAAGAATATCTTGCACATGTATCGCCTGATCTAGTTCAGGTTGTACAAGAGTTGAAAAGAGCGGGAAAACATGTAGTAATTATTACAGGAAACTTTCATGAAGCTATAGATCCTCTTGCAGAATCTTTAGGACTTGACCCAGAACATGATGTTTTTGCAAATAATCTTTTATTTGATGCAAATGGGGATTATGCAGGATTTGTAGAAAATTACCATCTTATGCATGATGATGGAAAACAACAGGTAGTTAAAGAGTTACGACAACAATATCGCCATATAACACATGTTGGTGATTCCATGGGCGACATGCTTGCTGGTGCAGATATATTTATAGGATATGGGGGAGCAGCAATAAGAAGTCAGGTCCTTATACAATCCGAACTTTATATTCCAGGACCAAGTTTAGCACCAGTGCTTTCTGTTGAACTATCTCGAAGACAATTAAGACATATTCCTGATCAAAGCCTTAGAGAAAGAGCTCAATCAGGATTATTAGTCAGAAGAGGAGTTCATTAAACCAAAGCAGGACAGACATGCTAGCTGTCTTTCCTGCTTTATAAAAAAAATTCTTTTTGATAATATATGAAACAGATGACAAACATAAATAAATTAGAACACGCAAGACATTCTGCAGCGCATTTATTTGCAGCAGCTATTCTTGAATTGTGGCCAAATACAAAAATCGCCATAGGACCTGCTATTGAAAATGGGTTTTATTACGATGCAGATTATGGAAATGAAAAAATTTCAGAAGCGGATTTTGCAAAAATTGAGCAAAAAATGCATGAATTGGTTAAATCCTGGCATGGATTTAGTCATAGAGAAGTATCGGAACAAGAAGCCCGCGAAATATACAAAAATAATCCATATAAATTAGAACTTATAGATGAAATTGTTAAAAAGGGAGAATCAATTACACTCTATACTTCTGGAAATTTTACCGATCTTTGCCGCGGAGGGCATTCAGAAAATCCAAAAGAAGACTTAAAATATTTTAAACTTTTAAAAATTGCAGGAGCATATTGGAGAGGAAGCGAAAAAAATCCTATGCTCACAAGAATCTATGGAACGCTTTTCTTTACGAAAGAAGAATTAGAACAATATTTGCATCAATTAGAAGAAGCAGAAAAACGAGACCACAAAAAATTAGGAAGAGAACAAGAATTATTTATTTTTGTTGATAGTGCTCCTGGCATGCCATATTGGCTACCAAATGGAATGATTATTTTTAATCAACTTTTGTCTTTCTCACGAGAAATCCATAAAAAATTTGGGTATCAAGAAATAATGACACCAATTTTAAATAAAAAAGAATTATACGAAACATCTGGACATTGGCAACATTATAGAGAAGACATGTTTATTTCTCCCATGAGTTTTTTAAGAGACGATTCAGAAAATATTTATGAGGGCTCAGAAGTATTTGGAATTAAACCAATGAATTGTCCTAACGCAATGACTGTTTTTGGTTCAAAGACCAGAAGCTATAGAAATTTACCTATGAGACTTTCCGAAACAACTGCACTGCATAGATTTGAGCTTTCTGGAACCTTAAACGGGCTTTTTAGAGCAAGAGAATTCCATCAGGATGATTCTCATACATTTCTTGCATTAGATACAGTTGGACAAGAAATTAAAGAGCTAATGGAAATGATCTCAATATTCTATAAACCTTTTAATTTGCAATATAGACTGAGATTTGGAACAAGACCTGAAAAGTTTATGGGAGATAAAAGTGACTGGGATATTGCCGAACAAAAATTAAAAGAAGCATTAGTAGAAAGTGGCAACGAGTTTTTTGATGCGCCAGGAGAAGGAGCATTTTATGGCCCAAAAATCGATATTTTAATGAAAGATTCCTTAGGTCGAGAATGGCAAACAGGAACAATACAATTAGACTTTCAGCAACCAAAAAACTTTAAGTTAAAATATACTGATTCAGAAGGAATAGAAAGACAACCTGTAGCTATTCATAAAGCAATTTATGGATCTTTTGAACGGTTTATTGGTATTTTAACTGAACATTTTATAGGAAAATTCCCATTATGGCTCTCCCCAGTACAAGTCGCTCTTTTACCAATAGCAGACAGACACAATGAATATGCCAAAAAGGTGGCTGAAAAGCTAAAATCTAAGGGTATTCGGGTAGCAGTAGACGAGTCTGCAGAGCGTCTTCAAGCCAAAATCCGTAACCATACTTTACAAAAAGTACCATTTATGGGTATAAT
>JAKAEF010000059.1 GCA_021820025.1 bacterium
CGATCTACGAAGTGGTATGGTTTTACTTCCTCTTTTCACAACTTTCTTTGTTAAATCCAGTGTTAAATTACCAACATGAAGTGTATTAGTCATGTGATGAGGATGGTGTCGTCGTAAAAGAACTCGAATTCTTGCTAATAATTCCTCAAAATTAAATGGTTTTAATAAATAATCATCTGCTCCAAAATCAAGTCCTGCAATTTTTGTACTCATCTCATCCTGTCCAGTAAGCATAAGTATTGGGATCGTTATTCCTTTACTTCTTATATTTTTACAAACTTCTAGTCCGCTTTTATCAGGGAGATTTAGATCTAAAGTAATAAGATCATATTCATTTGCAAAAATTTTCTCTAATCCTTCCTGTCCAGTAAACGCGAGTTCAACAACATAATTATCTGCCAATACTTCTTTAATGGCATACGCGGTTTCTTTGTCATCTTCTATTACAAGTAATCGCATCGCTTTCTCAACTATACAGTAAAAATTATTAAAAAATCATTAAATTTTATTTTTGCTATATAGGATATATTATCTATAGAATATGAACCAGTTATTTTTGTATTATATCAAACATATATTTTATTATTTTTTTTATGAATATTAGCTATTTTTCTCAGCAAAATTTCAGATAATTATCATAGATTTACTAGTAGGAATTCGTTATACTTATTACACGGCATGAAGAAATATATACAAATTACTATTGTCTTAGGTTTATTTGGAATTTTGGTTCTCTTTCGTCAATTAAAAGGAGGAGATCAGCAGCCTGTTGTTGAGGTTGGATCTCAAAACAATCCAACAAATACAAGTCCAACAACAGTACAACAAACTACACAGAATACACCATCAGCAAATACAAGTGGTCAAAAATACAAAGATGGGACATATACTGGTTCTACAGCTGATGCATACTACGGCAATATTCAGGTTCAGGTAACAATCTCTGGAGGGAAAATTATTGATGTCGCATTTTTGCAATACCCAAGCGACAATGGAACGTCTCAATATATTAACTCTCAGGCAATGCCTCTTTTAAAGAATGAGGCTATTCAGGCACAATCAGCAAATGTAGATATTGTATCCGGGGCATCAGATAGTAGCCAAGCTTTTCAACAATCTCTTGCTAATGCATTACAACAAGCTCAATCGTAATGAAAAAACAAGCAATAGTTATGGGTATGCCTTCTACTATATCTATAGTAGACAACGACAAAAAAACAGCAGAAATAATTCAAAAAGTTTTTAACTATTTTACATACATAGATTCTATCTTTAGTACTTATAAACCAGAAAGTGAAATAACAAAAATTAATAATAAACAGCTTCCAATTTCAGAGGCGAGTCCAATAGTTAAGAAAGTTTTTGCACTATGCGAACAAACAAAACAAGAAACAAATGGATATTTTAATATAAACCATAAAGGTTTTATAGATCCATCTGGAATAGTTAAAGGATATGCCATTCATCAAGGAGCAGAAATATTGCGAAAAAATGGATATAAAGATTTCTGTGTAGAAATTGCAGGGGATATTGAAGTTTCTGGAACAAATAACGGTAATCCTTGGCGCATTGGTATAGAAAATCCATTTAACAGAAAAGAAATTATAAAAATTATTGCACTAATAAATAAGGGCATTGCAACATCAGGTAATTATATACGAGGAAAACACATTTATAATCCCGTTACAAAAAAGGGGACAGATGAGGTGATAAGCATTTCTGTTATTGGACCCAACGCATACGAAGCAGACAGATTTGCAACAGCAGCATTTGCCATTGGAATAAAGGGAATAGAGTTTATAGAAAAATTAAAAGATTTTGAAGCGTATATGGTAACAAAAAATAAACAAGCATATTATACTGAAGGATTTGAAAAATTTGTTGTATCATAAGTATATGAAAATTATTGATTCATTTTTAAATAAGATTACTATGTACAGATTAACTCTGTACTACTTGATTGCACTTTTAGTCTGGGCTTTTATATTAAGCTTTTTAGGAATCTTACACGTAAATCCACTAGATATTATTATTGATACAGGTCTTGCATTATTTACCTGTATAGTAGGCAATTATATACTTTCAAAATTTTTTGGCGCAGTTACGAATATTGAATCTGCAATTATAACAGCACTTATTTTAACGCTTATTATTCCACTTAAGTTTCCAGTAAATGCAACCTTTTTTATAGCAGCATCTGTTTTTGCAATTGGTTCAAAATATTTTGTTACGGTTGATAGGCGTCATGTATTTAATCCCGCAGCTGCAGGAGTCTTAGCTCTATCTTTATTATCACCTGAGCATACAGCTACCTGGTGGGTTGGTACACCAAGTATGCTTCCTGTAGTTCTAATTGGGGGACTACTTCTTGTCAGAAAGATTCAACGAGAAACCTTGGCATTTACTTTTTTACTATCTTATGCTGTTTTATTAGCTGCTGCAGCATTTTTACATGCAGGGACATTATCAGCAATTCTCACATCGTGGAAATTAAGTATATTAAACTCAGCGGTGTTTTTCTTTACCTTTGTTATGCTTACTGAACCATTAACATCACCAACAACAAAAAAACGAAGAGAAGTATATGCATATATTACTGCTCTTTTTTATGCTACTCCACAATTAAGACTTTTTAATTTTGCATTTACTCCAGAAATGGCTCTTATTATTGGCAATATTTATTCTTTCATCGTTAGTCCAAAATTCAGACTCGTATTACCTCTCTCTTGGAAAAAAGAAATTGGAAGTAATACAGTAGTTTTTGGATTTGAAGCTCCAAAAAGTTTTACTTTTAATCCGGGTCAATATATGGAATGGACACTACCCCATACCCATGTAGATAATAGAGGAAATAGAAGATATTTTAGTTTGGCAAATTCTCCCTCTGAAAAAGAACTTATGCTTATGATTAAGTTCTATGACCCATCGAGTTCATTTAAAAAAGCTCTACTTTCTATGCAAGAAGGTCAAGAAATTGTGGCTACACATGTTGCGGGAGATTTTGTTTTACCAAAAGACCCAACAATACCACTTGTATTTATTGCAGGAGGGGTAGGAATGGCACCCTTCAGAAGCATGATACAGCATATAATAGATAATAAATTAACATATAACATAACAGTCATCTATTCCAACAGAGCTGCAGATGAGATTGCATTTGCAGATCTTCTTTCTCAAGCAGAAAAATTTGGAATAAAAACACTTTATACGCTAACAGATAAGAAAAACATTCCACAAAATTGGACAGGCGAAATAGGTTACATTACGGAAGAAATGATAGAAAAATATATTCCCGATTACGCACAAAGAACATTTTATTTGTCAGGTCCACAACTTATGGTAGAAGCATATGAAGATTTATTGGCTAAATTAAATATTAAAAAATCTCAAATTATCAAAGATTACTTTCCTGGATATTAATTTACCTTTGAGGCTTTGTAGTATCAATTCCAAAGCTTTCTGCTACATAGGTTACGACTTGTCTTAAATGAGTCACTTCTCCGGATGTCTGTGGAATTGCTTCTCTTGCAGCATTCATTAAAGCTGGAAGTCTTGTCTCTACCGCCTTTAACATATCACCTGCAAAAACTCCCGCTCCTCTTCGTGCCATAAAACCACCAGCACTGCGTTTGGAAATACTTTGACCATAACTTATATCTCCTACAAACGCACCCAAAGCAACCATTGCATCTTTAGCCACTGCCTCCATGAATGTTGAATTATTTAAAATCCACTTGGGTAGTTTAACCTGAGGATTTACTATTTCTAAAACAGCTCTCAGCAATGGGGCATTCACAGCCTGTCTTCCTTCAGGGACCTCGTGAAATAACAAATCTCTAACTAAGAGTCCTACTTCTGCTCCTACAGCATGCACATCTGTACCTGCCCGTTCTTTAATACCGTCAATAATGCCTCTTACTTCTGCCACAGCTGCTTCTCTAGGATTAGGGAATTGTTCTAGTGTAGATAAAATAGGAAGAGCCATGTGAATTTGATTTTCAATCCCTGCAGCAGATAATGGAGACTTTGCCATGAGTGGATGAGCATCAGAATCAAAAGCTTGATATCTATTAAGAGCTGTAATAAAGGGCTGTAAAGTTAATGAAGAATTAACTCCAACTTCTGCTGCATTAGGTCGAGGATGATCTGGTGGTAACATTGCCATATTCATGTAATACTGCTAAATATTTTTTTTGTCAAGTTCTTACAAAATTTTTTCATTTTATAATATTTGCTTGATAAAAAAATATATTGTTCTTGTATGCCATCTCATATAGTATTCCAATCAAAAGATAGAGGTCGTAGAAGATTCATCGGAAGAAAAGCAAGAGACAAAGGGTCAAAAATTACCTAAAACAGCCCTCGAAAAAATTGAAGAAAAGAAAAAAGGGATATTGGAGCAAAGCCAGGCCAACCATTTGATGCACGTCTTGTGGAATTGTTTGACAAGCCTACATCTGTCTTAATGAAGCTAAAAACATTTTTTCCTTTTGATTTATTTCCAGATAAAATTAGTATAGATCTGATTAAAATTACTATTGGAAAAAATATCTTTTTCTCTAGTTCTCAAATAAAAAATATTTTAATGAAAGATATTGTTTATGTAAAAACAGAAACTTCAATTTTTATGGCAACTCTTAAAATTACCGAAGGACGTGACAAACAAAACCCTTATGTAATAAAACCATTAAAAAAAGATGATGCTATTAAAGCAGGCAAAATAATTTCCAGGCTAGTGATTGGAAGATCAGAATCTCTCTCTTTTTCAGCTGCATCTTTTTCTTCTGCTGCGTCTTAAACTTCTTCTGTAATATTGGCCATAAAAATAAAATAGACTATTTCTATTAAACTAAAAAAAATAGAGAATAAATATTTTGTAACAATTCTGCATAGGATGAATATTTTCATTCTCTAATCACATTTCACTTGATAGTTACAGAAACATACACTAGAATAAATATACAGCCCCTAAAACTGTTTTTCTTTGTAGTTCCTCTATAACTACAATTTTATTTATGGAAAAATTTATACAATTTAGAAACAAAACATTTGCATCATTAATGGTTAGAAATTATAAATTGTATTTTATTGGACAAGCAATTTCTTTATCTGGTACCTGGATGCAACAAATTGCACAAGGGTTATTAGTTTTAAAACTAACTAATTCTGGAACAATGCTTGGTATTATAACGGCTCTCCAATTTCTACCAATACTTTTTTTAGGTCCTATCGGAGGAGTTATTGCTGACCGTTTTCCCAAGCAAAAAATTCTTTATGTTACACAAACAGCTGCGGGAATTCTTGCAATAATTCTTGGAATTTTAGTTGGAACAAACCTTATCCAACTCTGGATGGTTGGTGTTTTAGCATTTTGTTTGGGAATTGTTAATTTAGTAGATAATCCAACAAGACAAACCTTTGCCCCAGAAATGGTTGGAAAAGAATTACTCTCCAACGCTATTACACTTAATTCTTGGGAAATTAATTTAGCTAGAGTTATCGGACCTTCAATAGCAGGAGCACTTGCTGCTACTGTTGGCTTAACCATGTGTTTTATTTTAAATGGAATTTCTTATATTGCAGTTCTTATTGTGTTATACATGATGAATACAAAAGAATTGCAGCCCGCAAAAATATCTATAAATAAGAAGGGGCAATTAAGAGAAGGATTTGCATATGTAGCATCATCTCCTGTTTTAAGAAATACATTAGTTATGATGGCAATTATTGGAACATTAACGTATGAATTTCCCGTTATTTTGCCTCTTGTTGCACAATTTTCTTTTCATAATTTAACAGCTGGATATGCAGAATTAACAGCAGCAATGGGAATTGGAGCAATTATTGGAGGCCTTTTTACTGCAAGCAGAAAAAACACATCCACAAAAAAGCTTATTATTGCATCAATTTTATTTGGAGTTTCAATGATTATTGCAAGCATTGCTCCAACGCTTTTGTTAGCAAATGCAGCTATGATATTTGTTGGCGCTGCTTCTATAAACTTTAGCTCTATTGGCAATGTTACTTTGCAATTAGAAAGTCTCCCTGCAATGCGGGGAAGAGTTATGTCTTTATGGACAGTTGCATTTTTGGGCTCAACACCAATTGGAGGGCCTATTATTGGATGGATTGGAGAACATATTGGACCACGATTTGGATTAGGGCTTGGGGGACTAGCTGCACTTTTTGCTGCCGGACTTGGCGTTGTTACACTTAAAAAGATGAATAAAAAAATACCTGTAAGTGTAGAAGTTGCAAGTCAACAGACAGAAGTACAAAATCCACCAAAAATTCTTTAATTTACTATCTCTGTTTCCTTATCAAGTCTTTACTGTGATCTCATGTATAAAATTTATAGTTGAGAAACTTCATAAAAAAATTTCTATAGAACAATTCTTGAACTTTTCTATTTATGAGGAGAAAGCGGCGTCATATCAGCTTAAACCTCCATTTGATGAGTTACTAAAAAGCAGGTCTGTCCTATTTGGTCGGGGAGAGAGGACTTGAACCTCCGACCTCACGGTCCCAAACCGCGCGCTCTAGCCAACTGAGCTACTCCCCGGCAATGTGCCGCGGGGGAGACTCGAACTCCCATGACATTACTGCCAA
>JAKAEF010000060.1 GCA_021820025.1 bacterium
GAAACCAAGGCACTCTTGGACGACCCTGCTATGGCAGAAATGGTAGCAGACGAAATAAAGCGCCTGGAAGAAGAAAAGGCCCAAATAGAAGAAAGTTTACATGGCCAAGAAGACGATGGAGATTCTTTAGATGAACGTAATGTTATTTTAGAGGTTAAGGGCGCAGCCGGAGGCGAAGAAGCAAAGCTTTGGGGAGATGAGCTTTTACGTATGTACAGTCGTTTTGCGCAACTTAGAGGTTTTAAAGCAGAAGTAGTTGATGAAAACGTACTTAAAATTAGTGGCCACAATGCTTTTGGAACCTTTAAATACGAAGCAGGCGTCCATAGAGTCCAAAGAATCCCAGAAACAGAAAAACGAGGCCGCGTACACACCTCAACAGCCACAATTTCTATTTTGCCAGAACTTGAAGATATTGATTTGCACATTAATCCAGAAGATATAGAATTTGAAGCGTTTCGGTCCGGGGGTCATGGTGGGCAAAATGTAAACAAAGTTTCAACTGCTGTGCGTCTAAAACATAAGCCAACCGGTATTGTTGTAAGCTGCCAAACAGAACGTTTTCAAGGACAAAACCGAGAAATTGCTATGGAAATGCTTCGAGCAAAATTATGGGAAATGGAAATTGAGAAAAGAAATGAAGAAATTGGTTCTTTAAAATCCACTCAAGTAGGCCGAGGTATGCGCTCTGAGAAAATAAGAACATATAACTTCCCCCAAGACAGATTAACTGATCATAGAATTAATGAATCCTGGCATAATCTACCAAAAATAATGGATGGAGAAATTGATAGCGTTATTAACGACACAAAAGAAAATTTAGAAAAACCTACAGACTAAGTGTTAACTCAATTTCATCTGTAATTGGTATACCATTCTCCCCTATTTCCGGAATTTCTGGTTTTATTAAACGAGCTTTTTTTATTGAATTTTTATACATTGCAGTTGGAATAAATCCTCTTTTTTTATAAAATTCCTGAGCTTTTATATTGTCATTTGTTGTAACGACAATGATTTTTAAGTACCCTGCCATTTTCCCTTCTTCTTGTACTTTCTCTAAAAGAGCAGTACCAATCCCTTTTCCTGGAATTAAACTATTAAGAGAAATTATCAAAATTTTTTTATTCTTTATAGTATATGTTATTAATCCGACAGGACGTTTATTTTCTTCAGCAAGAAACCCTAATAATGTTTCTACTTTATATGAATTATTTCTAACAATAATCGTATCAGAACCCCAAAAATTTCGTAGCACTGCAGTAACAAATTGCTTATCTTCTTTTGTAATTTTTTTAATATTCATTATGAAAGATATTTTTTATCTTTTTCTCTTAACTCTTCTAATTTTTCTAACTCATCTGATTTTAACGTTTTAGCTATTTGTCTTCCTCCTGCAATGTGAGGAAGCACAACATAATCAACTCCCATTTTATAAAAGAACTTTGCTTCTTCTGCATCATATGCAACAACTATTATTTTTGCTTTATGATTTTTACTTCGTACTGATTTAATAATTAATACATTATCTTCAATATCTGTTAATGTTGAAATAATAATTTTTGCCTTTTCTATACATGCTTTTTCTTGAATATCAGAATCTATAATATCGCCAAATATGCATGGGATATTTTTCTCTTGTAATTTTTTAACAACATCTGGATCAAAATCTACAACGACAACTTGCGAATCTAAATTCTCGACCGTATTTAAAATTGTTTCTCCCATTCTTCTTGCACCAATTAACACAATATGATTTTCAAAATTTATTTCTGAACTAAGTGTTTCTTCTTTTCCTTTTTTCCATTCAAAAACATTTAAATATTTCTCCAAAAGTTTATATAGCTTACTGCTATGCATAATAAAGTATGTAGAAAAAATAAATGTTACTATTCCTATAATTGTTATAAGTGTAACAATATCTGAAGGAACTCTTCCCATTTTATTTGCTAAAACAATAATAATTAATGAAAATTCAGAAATTTGTGCAGTACTTATTCCCGCTAAAAAAGATGTTCGTTTTTTGTATCCCATAACACCCATAATTACCATCATAATTATTGGTTTACTTATTAAAACAAATGCAGATAAAATAATTGCTGGAATTATAACTTTTTCTATACTTCCAACTCCGAGCTGACTTCCTAGGAATACAAAAAAAAGAGTCACAAAGAAATCTCGCAAAGGTCTTACCTTTGCAACAATGGAAAAATTCTCAGCAGCGTTTGCCAGAGCAACTCCTGCCAAAAATCCTCCTATTTCTATAGAGAAGCCAATTGCTGGCATGCTTATAATTGCAGATAATCCAAATACCCATGCAAGACTGAATAGAAATAATGATTCTTCTGATCTCGCAATATGATGCAGTAATTTTGGTAACAATGTTTTACTCAAATAGATAATTAAAGCAAATAAAACAATGCCTTTTAAGAAAACAACTAGTATAGAAAGTAATGTAAAGGTAATACTTATTTCTGGTTTTAGACCCGCAATAAACATAAGGAAAAATATTGCAAATAAATCTTGGACAAGTAAAAATCCAACTGAAATTTTTCCATATAAACTATGTAAATCTTTTTTATCTGCCAAAAGCTTTACAACAATAATGGTGCTTGAGAATGTTAAGGCTACTCCAATAAAAAGACTTATAACAACAGAAAATCCAAACAATAAAGACACAAGAAAACTTAATACAAGAGTGGTAATAATTTGTAAAAATGCACTAATAAAAGCAATTTTTCCTATAGATTTTAATTCTGTTAAATTAAACTCAAGACCAAGTAAAAATAGAAGCAATGTTATTCCAAGCTCTGAAAAATTGCTTAAAACAACTAAATTTTGATGAGATGCTATTCCAAAAGGAATAATAAGCATACCTGTTAGAATATACGCAAGCATGGGAGGCTGTTTAAAAAATCGGAAGATCATTGCGAGTATTGCAGCAGCACAAATAATAAGAGTTAATTCAAAAAAAATGCTTCCCATTTACAAATATTGTAGCAGGTGTTAGCCAAGAAATCACAATTTGACAAAACCAATTATTCTCTTTACTCTAAATGTATGCGCAAAATTGTAATTATAACTGCTTTTGTTACAATTTCTTTACTATTTGTAACCAGTGTTTTGGCTCAAACAATGCCAAACAGAAATCAGCCTCCAAAACCTCCGCTCACTAATAATCAACCATCTGGAATACAACAAATGCAGCGTCCTGGACCTAATGCTATATCTCAAAATTTTGAAGAGAAACCAGGAACAAATTCAGGTATGCGACCACTTGCCAATGGAAAGCCAAGTAGCCCTTCAGGAAATTTGCAGCAAAAATGTCAGACAATAGAAAAAGTAATTACTGATCAAGCTCAAAAAGGAACAGATATGCTAATAAAAATCTATCAACAACTTAATTCAATATTTACTGGAGTGCAGAATTACTATTCGCAAAAATTGGTACCTAGTGGAGTTTCTTTACAAAATTATGAAGCTGTTGTTTCTACAGTACAAGCTTCTCAAAGCGCAGTTTTAACCAGTATTCAAACCGCCCAACAAGATGCAAAAAACTTTTCCTGCTCTGGGAATCAACCGGGACAACAAATTGCCCAATTTAGAATAACCATGCAACAAGCAATAAAAGCAACGATTGCATATAGAGATGCAGTAAAGATTTTTGTAGAAGAAGTATTAAAAGCTTCTCAAGATGTTACAGAAACAACAAATGCAACAGCAACTAATTCAGCAAAATAATATAAATATGGATAATCAAATAAATCAAATGACATTACAAAAAAATAGTAATACACTCCGATTTGCTATTTTTGTTTTTGGAATTATCTTACTTATTGCAATTCCTTTATATTCGATGCTCTTAGGAAGAATAATTACTCCACCTAAGAAAGCAATTACCCAAAAAGCACTGTTAGCTCCTCTTGCATCTCCAACGCCTATTCCTACGATTGCTCCTATGGCTATTGTTCATAGACAAGATATTAATGATGCACTTAAATTAATAGATGGTACAGATACTTCAACTGTGGAGAAACAACTTGATCAATTAAATTCTACCGCTTCAAGTCTTAATCAATAATAAAAATAATTATTTATGCAGTTCCCAATCTTTTGTTCCTAAACTTATTAATATTTCTTTTGCTTTTTCTTCATTATGAAACATTGATGCTAACTCCGCTTGCACTTCCCATACTTCATAAGGGAATATAATCCATTTGTCAGTACTTTCTACAGAAAAATCAGGAAGAAAAATAGCATGAGGTTTTGTATATGGAGCAACGGTAATTACTTTTTTAACTCCCAAAGATTCTAAATATGGAACTGCTTTTTTAAATGTTTTTCCCGTATCTGCAACATCATCTACGAGAATAATCGTTTTATTTTTTATATCTTTTGTTAACTCTTGTGTAATAACTGGTTCTTTCTCTTGTTTTGTCCCAATATATGATGTAATAGAAATATTTGACATAGGTAATGAAAGAAAATCAGATAACAACCTTCCCATTACTACCCCACCTCTGGAAATTGCTACAATTTCATCGACCTGCGTTCCTTTTATTTTTTTTGAAAGGAGAACACAATCTGTATATAATCTCTCCCAAGAAATTTTGATAAACTCCATATTAAAATTCCCCAATAAAACTAATTTCTGTTTCAAGAACTAATCCCAATTGGTCTGTAATTGTTTTCTGAATTTTATCTATTATATTCCTAACATCTAAAGCAGTGGCATTACCAGTATTTATAATAAAATTTGAATGCTTTGTAGATACTTCTGCTCCTCCACTTTTATACCCTGACAATCCTACTTGCTGTATTAACCTTCCAGCTCCATACCCTTCTAATTTTTTAAAAATGGAACCGGCTGAAGTTTTTACAGCATTTTCTGGATGTTTTTCATTGCGCCATTTTAGATTTTCTTCAATTCTTTTCTGGATAGTTTGAGGGTCATCCTGCTTTAGTTGGAATGTCGCATCAAGTACTATCTCATGTGTTTTGTGCAAAATACTCCAGTCATATGTAAATTCAAAATAATCTGCTTTTACTTCTTTAACAGTTGCATCTTTTTGCAAAATATGAGCACTTTTTACAATTGAACCAATGTATTCTGTGTAGGTCCTATCTGCAGATAAAAAATGGAGATTTTGCCATAATGCCCCACCTACTGTTGATGGGATTCCTGCATAATGTTCAAACCCGGATAATCCAATTTGTTGTGTCTTAGCAATGACATCTGCAATAATTACTCCACCTTCTGCGGTAACTTGTGCATTATGAATAGTAATATTTTTTGCCTCATTTTTAATTACTAATCCTCTAAAACCTTTATCTCCAATTAAAATATTTGCACCTGTTCCTAAAATAAAAAATGGCAGTGAATTTGCTTTTGCATATAATACTGCTTCTACTAATTCATCTTTGGAAGTAGCAATAACAAAGTAGTCAGCGGGACCTCCAATACCAAAGGTAGTATATTGAGCAAGTGGAACCGATTGTAAAATGTTTATCATTGATTTGGAGCTGTTGTGAGCGTTGCTTTCAAATCCATTGTACTTGAATTTCTCCAAATACTCAATGTTATACTATCTCCTATTTTTTTATTAGAAATAATTGCTGCTAAAGAATTCTTTTGCTCATCTATCGTTACCCCATCTACTTTTGTAATAATATCTCCCACCTGCACTCCTGCACTTTCTGCAGGAGACCCGGAAACAACATCTTGTACATATGCTCCTGCTACTACTCCATTTAATAATGCAATATTTTTGGGAACAAATTTATATGCAACACCTAAATATGGTCTATTAAATTGTCCTGTCTGATTAAAGTTATTTAAGGACTGCTTAACAACATTTATCGGTAATGCAAATCCAATATTTTGTCCATTTTGTGCAACTGCAGTATTAACACCAATAACTTGAGCATTTGAATTAACTAATGGGCCTCCGCTATTTCCAGGATTAATTGGCGCAGATGTTTGGATAACATTATCTAATTGTTCTACATACCCCTGATACGTATCTCCTGCTTGAATCCCCCTTCCAAGTCCAGAAATTACACCCGTTGTAACAGTATTTCTAAATTCGCCCAAAGCTGTTCCAATGGCAATTGCAAATTGACCAACCTGTAAATTAGATGAATTCCCAAGCACTACTGGCTGTAATGCATTACCATTATTTTGCGAAGGATCTATTTTAAGAATTGCAATATCATTTAATGGATCCCGATAAATTTTTGTAATATCATATTTTTTGTCGTTTGCTGTAACAACTTCATATTTTCCGGAAGTATCAGCAACAACATGCTTATTCGTAACAATAAGTCCATCCGAATTTACAATAAACCCCGACCCACTACTTTGTGGCTGGGAATTAT
>JAKAEF010000002.1 GCA_021820025.1 bacterium
AATGCATTTGTTGATGGACTTAAAGAAGCGCAGGCACGAAAAATGGAAATTAGAGGTCGGGATAGTATAACTGGACTTCCTAGAACTATAGAAGTAAACGAAATCCAGATTCATGAGGCAATACGGCCTGTTCTTCTTGATATGATTAATGGCGTTAAAAAGGTTTTGGAAGATACGCCTCCCGAGTTAGCCAGTGACATTATAGATAAGGGAATTGTTATGGCTGGAGGGACTTCAACACTTCATAACTTTGACAAACTTATGACACAGCAAACCGGTGTTCCTTGTCATGTAGCCGAGGATGCCATGCTTTGTGTAGTACGAGGAACTGGAGTTGCATTGGAGAATATTGAGCTCTATAAAAGAAGTATTTCTCGAAAATAACTTATAGTGATTTTGAGCTCGATTTTTGGTTTCTGTGAAAACAGGGAACAAGAGAAAAAATGAATAAAAAAATATCATATAGTTTTATTTCCTCAATAAAAGCCTATTTACCATCTATTCAGTTAATTAGCTTGTAAAACAAATAAATTCTATGAGTAGTAAAAGTGTTCAAACAGTAAATAATATGCCAAAAGTAAAAGAATTAAATAAGTCTTATAGTGAATTGCCTGATTTGGTGAAAACTCAGGTGATGGGGGTAGGATTAACAAATGCAACTGAACAAACAGTCTTAGAGTATATTAGGGAGATTTTGCAAAAAACGCAAAAAAACATCTATATTGTGACACCAAACCCGGAAATTTTTATTCAATCATTAAAAAATCCTTTACTAAAGACAAGCATAAATTCCGCTAATTTAGCCTTGATTGATGGGGTAGGGTTGTTACTAGCAGGCAAAATCATGGGTAAATCACTTGAAGGGCGTATTATTGGTACAAACCTCATGGAAACCCTATGTGAAAAGGCAGTCGATTGGCCTATAACGGTGGGATTTCTAGGCGGAAGACCTGGCGTAGCAGTCAAAGTATCTGAGTGCTTACGAGAAAAGCATCCAGGCTTACAAGTGGTCTTTGCGGATAGTGAATGGGAAAATTTTGAGCCTCAAAAGCCAATTGATATATTATTTGTAGCATTCGGCGCTCCAAAGCAAGAAATTTGGATGAAAGAACATATCAATAACATACCGGTTAGAGTCATGATGGGAGTAGGCGGTGCGTTTGACCAAATTGTATATCCTACACTTCGCCCTCCACAGCTTTTTTCTAACCTTGGCCTTGCCTGGTTGTATAGATTATTCATGCAACCATGGAGAATAAAGCGGCAACTTGCACTTATTGCTTTTATTTTCTATGTATTAAAACAAAGATTTTTAGCTAAATGATTGTCAATACCTATTACTGGTAGGTGAGAATGTTGAGAAAGCTCATTTTTCTTCCAAGAAATAATTTCTGTCAGATAAAAATTTATGCAACACATGTTAATTGATTAAAGGAATTATTTTTTTAAGAATTGATTTTACGTTTTGGAAAAATCTGTATTACATGTTTAATAGAATATTTCTAGATTTAAAAAAAAATTAGCAATAGAGAATTAATAACAAAATTGATTTACTATTATATAGTATTACTTATTGCTATATATTTTTACCTATTTATTTTTTGATTTTTTCAGATGAAATACTTTAATTCTTGTTTACCCAAATAAGATAAATGTAGTAGTATGATAGTAGGGTATGTCTGATTACAAATTTCTTCATAATCCACATAGTAGACAATGGGTTATTTTAGCTCCACGGCGGGCGAAACGTCCAGACCAATCAAATAATGCAAAGATTCTTTGCCCTTTTTGTCCTGCGGAAACAAATCAAGAAAAGGAAGTCTATAGAGTTGGGGGAGAATTGGGAGATGCAAATTGGCTTGTGAGAGTTTTGGAAAATAAATTTCCATTTGCTCCAATCCATGAGGTTATTGTGCACAGTCCTGATCATCACAAAAACTTTGAAGAATTGTCTTTAAAGCAAGTTGTTCGCATTTTGGAGGTTTATCGGGAGCGCTATAACTATCATAGAAACAGTGGTAATGTTACCATTTTTCATAATCATGGAGAGGCTAGTGGAGAAAGTTTAGAACATCCTCACAGTCAACTGGTTGTAACGCCTGCAACAGTTGATTTGCAGGTTCCGCCAATTGATAGTATTGAAGAAAGTGGTACCCAAGAAACTGCTCATTTTCGTTTATTTTGTCCTCTAACCAGCCAGTGGCCTGACGAAGTCTGGATTGCTCCAAAAGAAGCAAATACGCGCTTTGGTGAGACACTGGAAGAAGAATTAGAAGATTTGGCGTTTACGCTGCAACGCTTAATCCAAATTTTGACAATTAGACATGGCAATGAATTTCCATACAATTTTTATATTAGTCCTTGGAAGCATTGGTATATGCGGCTTATTCCACGACAAAAAAGAATTGGAGGATTTGAACTTGCAACAAATGTCTATGTAAATACCCAAGATCCAAGAGAAACCATGGAGTTTATTCAAGAACACTTTGAGCATCCAGATTCTCAAAAAATTATTGAAAAACATTTGGCAAAGTACCACAGAGGAGTATAGTTTACAAGAAATACATAGCTGTGGTATAGTTTGGAATGACAATAAATATGGCAAGTACAATATTTTTAAATGGTGAATTTGTTCCCGAAGAAAAAGCAGTTGTGTCTGTAAGAACACATGCTTTGCAATATGGGACAGGCTGCTTTGAAGGAATCAGAGCTTACTACAACGAAAAAGAAGATGCTCTTTTTATATTCAGACTTGAAGATCATTACAAAAGACTCTTTTTATCAGGGCGTGTTTTGTGCATGGATATTCCGTATTCAATTGAAGATTTGTGCAAGATAACTGTTGAACTTTTGCAAAAAAACTTTTCTAAAGAAGATATATATATTCGACCGTTTTTATACAAATCAGATACGGTTATTGGCAATTTTTCCTTGCCTAAATTAAAAAGTGCAATAAGTATTTATACCGTTCCAATGGGACGATATGTTAATACAGAAAAAGGAGTAAAAGTTGGAGTTTCTTCCTGGACACGGGTTACTGATAACAGTATTCCACCCCGAGCTAAAATTACCGGTGCATATGTAAATACTGCACTTGCTAAATCCGATGCATTAAACAGTGGCTTTGATGAGGCTGTTTTCCTGGATCGCAATGGCCATGTATTAGAGGGAAGTGCAGAGAATTTGTTTATTATTAGAGATGGAATTGCTATAACTCCACCGGTTTCTGATGATATTTTGCAAGGAATTACCAGAAGTACTGTTATGACTCTTTTAGAAAAAGAGCTTAAAGTAAAAACAGTTGAGCGAAGTATTGGCAGAACAGAATTGTATCAATGTGACGAAATGTTTTTAGTAGGCACAGGAGCCGAAGTTGGTCCAGTTATTTCTGTTGATGGTAGAAAGATTGCCAATGGTGAGCCAGGTCCTATTACTAACAAGATTAAAAAATTGTATTTTGATGCTGTTCATGGGAATATTCCTACATACAAGCACTGGTCTACCAAAGTCTCTCCAAAGTAACCTTATTTCGAGCCTGGTTTTTTGTGCAGGAAAAGAAAATACATAACTACAATATATGCTGCCATAATGAAAAGAGAAGCAATACTAAACTCTTTCTCAAATCCGAACAAGTTTTTTACTACATGTCCAAAAATTGTATTTTCAGATGGAAGAAAGGATAAATGAATAGGAAAAAGGTCCTCAAGTCGTATTTTGCTATAGTTTGCAACTAAGTTGCTTATCCCATTTTTAATCATGGCTGCACCAAAAATAACAATAGCATATTCAATAATTTGGAAGACTTTTGACACTGTAATCTTAAGTAAAGAAAAGTACACAAGTAAGCCAATTATTGCGCCGCCTAAAAATCCTAATAAAAGCCCAAGCACGTTTTGTGCAAAGACAGTAAAGAGGGAAGTTGTAGCTGTTAAAAGAGCAATTTCAAAACCTTCACGGGCAATAAAAAAAACAATGGTTGCAAAAAGCGTTATATCAAAAATTTCTTTTTCTGCCAGCTGTGTTTTAATTTTGTTTGTCCATTGTTTGCTGGTTTCTTTCATCATTTTGTGCATAGAAAACACAACATAGGCAATAAAAATACCGGAGAAGGTAAGTAAATAGCCTTCCAGCAGATCGGCATTTTTTTCTGTTAATACTTTTTGTGCATCTGAACCAAAGATAAATACTAAAGTTGGAAGGGATAGCGAAAGCAAAAGTCCTGATCCGCTTGCTAATAAAATTTCTTTTGTTCTGCCTAGATTCAATTTTTTAGATACACCCAAAAAAAGGCCAATTAGTAAAAAGGCTTCCAAAAACTCTCTAAAGGAGAGAATAAAAGTTGCTATCATATCAGCCTAATGTTACCAAAAACAAAAAAGAAAAGAAAATTAGAGGCTAGAAATTGCAATAATTGACAAACTAAGAGTTTGTTTGTAGAATCTTTTGTATACATATGAAATTTGGATTACTTCTTGGTCTCCTTCTTAGCCGCTAAGGCGGGGGAGCTGGTCGTAGCCAAATCCAGAAACCACCGCCACATTAGGCGGTTTTTTTGTGGGTAAATTATGAAAAAACAAATAATTATTTTTGATACAACACTAAGAGACGGAGAGCAGTCACCGGGCTGCCAGCTAAATACTGTTGAAAAAATAGAAGTTGCTAAGGCCTTAGATGAATTGGGAGTAGATGTTATTGAGGCAGGATTTCCTATAAGTAGTCCAGGAGATTTGCATTCTGTGCAAGAAATAACAAAAGCTGTAACCAGGCCAACAATTGCCGCCCTTTCCAGAGCAATTAAAGCAGATATAGATGCAGCAGTTGAGTCGTTACAATTTGCCAAAAACAAGCGTATTCATACCTTTATTAGCAGCAGTGATATTCATATTATTCATCAATTTAAATCGACACGCGAAAAGATTATGGAGCAAGGAATTGAGGCCATAAAGTATGCCAAACAATTTGCCCAAGATGTTGAATTTTCTGCAATGGATGCAGGAAGAACAGAAAATGAATTTTTGGCCAAGTTTATTGAAGCTGCAATTAAAGCTGGAGCAACAACAGTGAATATTCCAGATACAACAGGATATTGTTTGCCAGAAGAATTTGGTGCAAAGATTAAATACCTTTTTGATCACGTAAAAGGTATAGAAAATGTGATTGTATCAGTGCATTGTCACAATGATTTAGGGTTGGCAACTGCCAACACAATAAGTTCAGTTATGAACGGAGTACAACAAATTGAGGTAACAGTAAACGGGGTTGGAGAGCGAGCAGGAAATACTTCTTTGGAAGAAGCTGTGATGATTTTAAAAACAAGAGGAGAAGATTTACAAACAACGACAAATATAAATACCCAAAAAATCTACCCAACCAGCAGGTTGGTTTCACGGCTTATGCGTATGCCGGTTCAGGCAAACAAGGCGATTGTTGGCAGAAATGCTTTTGCTCATTCATCTGGAATTCATCAAAACGGAATACTTAAAAACCGTTTTACCTATGAAATTATGAATCCGGAAGATGTGGGAATTAATCAAAGTTCACTTTCTTTAACTGCTCGATCCGGTCGGGCAGCATTACAGTTTCATTTAGAACGATTAGGATACAAAGTAAGTAAAGAAGAATTAGATGAAATTTATAAAAGATTTTTAGAGGTTGCAGACAAGAAAAAAGATGTCAACGACAATGATTTACGCATGCTTATGGGAGAAAAAACGCAACCTAGTGGCATAAAGTTAGTCTCTGCAGAAATTATTGCAGGAACTGCAAAAAAACCACGAGCCACGGTTTCTTTAAAAATTGGAGATAAGCATAGAAAATCTTCTTCGTATGGTAATGGTCCGGTTGATGCAGCTTTTAGAGCAGTCAACAAAGTAGTACAAAGAGATGTCATTTTAGATGAGTTTTTAATTCAGGCAATGAGTGGGGGAAGTGATGACATGGGAAAGGTACATATTCAAATTACCTACAAAGGGAATACGTATCATGGGTTTGGCGCAGACACAGATATTATTGTTGCCTCAGTTAGAGCTTACATAGATGCGTTAAATAAGATAGTATAAAAATATGAAAAAATTTGTTGCAATATTAAATAAAAAAATAGAGACGGGCAGGCTTATGAATGCGTTGGGGCATATGACGGCAGGGCTAAGTCACATCTATCCAAATAAAGACGAATTACTGTTGTTTGATTATGTAGATAAAGACGGTGGAGTGCATAAAAGTATTTCTGATAATCCATTTATTGTGTTAGCTTCTGATAACTCAAACCAAATTAGAACTGTCAGAAATGCACTACTGGAGCGAGGCATTATTTTTACCGACTTTACAACAACCATGCAAGAAGGGACAGCAGCAGAGCAAAGAGAAAGAACATCAAAAACTCCAGAAAGTGAACTAGAATATTGCGGCATTTGCTTTTTTGGAGATGACGAGAATTTTAAAGATGTGACAAAAAAGTTTTCTTTGTGGAGATAAATATGCATAAGCCAAAAACACTATTTGAGAAAATTTGGGACAGTCATGTTGTGTTTCAAGAAGAGGGTTATCCTGCTGTTTTATATATTGACGCACATTTAATCCATGAGGTAACTACTCCTCAGGCTTTTGATGGCTTAAAAAAACGAGATTTGCCAGTTTTTAGAACCAATAGAACCTTTGCAACAGCAGATCATAATGTGCCAACCAAAGATCAGCAGTTGCCAATAAGAGAAGAATTATCTAGACGTCAAGTTGAAGCCTTGGTTAAAAACTGTAAAGAATTTGGCATAGACTTGTGGGGATTAGGGCACCCAAATCAGGGGATTGTGCATGTTATTGGACCAGAATTAGGCATAACAAAGCCCGGCATGACGATTGTTTGTGGAGATTCTCATACATCTACCCATGGTGCATTTGGCGCAATTGCTTTTGGTATTGGAACAAGTGAGGTAGAGCAGGTTTTGGCAACACAAACTATTTTGCAGTATAAGCCAAAAACCATGAATATTACAATTAATGGAAAACTTGGCAAAGGTGTTGTTTCCAAAGATATTATTTTGTACATAATTTCCAAAATTTCTGCAGCAGGAGCAACAGGATATTTTGTTGAATATTCAGGATCTGCCATTCGCTCACTTTCTATGGAAGCCAGAATGACTATTTGCAACATGAGCATAGAAATGGGAGCAAGAGGCGGCATGATTGCGCCCGATGAAACAACCTTTGCCTACATGAAAGGCAGAGAATTTGCACCTAGGAATAAAGATTGGGACAAAGCAGTTGCATATTGGAAAACATTGCCAAGTGACAAGGGCGCAACATATGACAGAGAGCTCGTCATAAAAGCCGAAGATATAGAGCCAATGGTAACCTATGGAACAAATCCTGGCATGGGAGTAAAAGTAACAGGCACTGTTCCAACAGAACAAGACTTTACAACGTCTTCAGAAAAAGAAAATTTGGCAAAAGCCATGGAATACATGGGGTTAACTCCGGGGCAGAAAATGATTGGGCAAAAAATTGACTATGTGTTTTTTGGCAGCTGCACAAACTCTAGAATAGAGGACTTTCGAATGGCTGCTTCAATCATTAAAGGTAAAAAGATTGCATCAAATGTGACTGCCTTTGTTGTTCCTGGAAGTACCCATGTTGCAAAACAAGTAGAAAAAGAAGGATTGGACAAAGTATTTATTGAAGCTGGATTTGAAATGAGGGGTGCCGGATGTAGTGCTTGTTTGGGAATGAATGAAGACAAAATTCCAAGTGGCAAATATTGTATTTCAACCAGCAATAGAAATTTTCAAGGCAGACAAGGACCAGGAGCCAGAACGTTTTTGGCCTCTCCAATTATGGCAGCAGCAGCAGCAATTACAGGGCAAATAACAGATGTACGGGAGATGTTATGAAGAAAAAACAATTAACTAAAATTATCTCAACTGCAATTCCGTTGCATATGGAAAATATTGATACAGACCAAATTATTCCAGCCAGATTTTTAAAGGCAACCAACAAAGAGGGTTTTGGAGAAAATCTGTTTCGAGACTGGCGTTTTGATATGGACGGTGCAGCAAAGCCTCATTTTGTATTAAACAATCCTATTTTTAAAGGAGAAATTTTGATTGCAGGGTACAATTTTGGCTGTGGCAGCAGTCGAGAACATGCCGCCTGGGCATTGTCTCAATATGGATTTAATGCAGTGGTTTCCAGCTTTTTTGCAGATATTTTTAGAAATAATGCCTTAAATAACTCACTTTTGCCGGTACAAGTAACACCAGAGTTTTTGCAAAAACTCTTTGAAACTGTTGACGCAGATCCATCCGCAATTATTAGTATAGACATAGAAAAACAAACAATTGGGATAGATAACAAAGAGCTAGTAGAGCATTTTGATATTAACCCATATAAAAAAGTGTGCATTATAAATGGATACGATGATGTTGATTATTTAGCCTCAATGAGACAAAAAACAGAGGCTTTTGAAAAGAATAGAAAAAATGATTTTTCAATAACATTTTAAGATTATGAAGAAACATATTGCAGTTTTACCAGGTGATGGAGTAGGGCCAGAAATTACAGAACAGGCTGTTAAGGTTTTACAGACAATTGCACAAAAATTTGGCCACGAATTCACGTTCACTAACGGCTTAATCGGTGCAGCAGCAATTGATGCAACTGGAAATCCATTTCCAAAAGAAACAGAAGAATTGTGTTTAAAAAGTGATGCCATTCTTTTTGGTGCAATTGGTGATCCAAAATTTGATAACAATCCAGCTACAAAAGTAAGGCCGGAACAAGGCTTGTTAGCCATGCGAAAAACATTAGGATTATATGCAAATGTACGGCCAATTTTTACGTTTAAAGACTTTGTTTCTAAGTCTCCTTTAAAGCCTGAAATTATTAAAGATGTTGATTTTGTGGTTGTTAGGGAGTTAATAGGCGGAATCTATTTTGGTAAAAAGGGTAGAAGTAAAGACAAAACCTATGCCTATGACACCAATGAATATTCAAAGCCAGAAATAGAAAGAGTAGCAAAATTTGCCTTTGAATTAGCACAAAAAAGAAGGAAGCACGTAACTGTGGTAGACAAGGCAAATGTACTCGAGACTTCAAGATTATGGAGAGAAACAATTCAGCAAATGCAACCAAGTTACAAAGATGTAACAGTTGACTTTATGTTTGTAGATAATGCCTCTATGCAAATAATAAAGCGACCAAGTGAATTTGATGTAATTGTTACAGAAAATATGTTTGGTGATATTTTAACCGACGAAGCATCAGTTATCACCGGATCAATTGGAATGTTACCTTCTGCTTCAATTGGAGAGAAGACATCTCTGTTTGAGCCTATTCATGGTAGTTTTCCAAAGGCAAAGGGGCTTAATATTGCCAATCCAATAGGCACTATTTTATCTGCTGCCATGATGCTTGAATATTCCTTTAAATTATCACTAGAGAGTAAGGCAATCTACAAGGCTGTTGAAAAAGTTTTGGCAAAAGGACTTGGAACAAAAGATATTGTCACAGAAAATCAACTTTCTACGACACAACTTGCTGAGGCTATTATAGAAGAACTATAATAAATTCATGTTTATTTTTTTCACCCTTCTTTGGAAAATAATTCCTTTGTATATATTAATTATTTTAGGGTTTGTAGCAGGGAAGTACTTTCATGTTAAAAAAGAATCCATTGCATCGTTGGTAATATATATAGTATCTCCTGTTATTTTCTTTAATGCTGCAGCGACAACGCCACTTAATTTTGCTTCAATTTCTTTTCCAATCCTTTGCTTTTTCCTGTGCATGGGAATGGCATTATTGTTTTATTTTGTCGGACAGGTAGTTTTTAAAAACAACACAAAAAACATTTTATCCTATGTGTGTGCAATGGGAAACATAGGCTACTTTGGTCTTCCGGTTGCCTTAGCCGTTTTGCCAAAAGAATACATTGGCCCATATTTATTGGGAGTTTTGGGAATGAATGTATTTGACGTATCGGGTGCATATTTTATTGTT
The DNA here is from genome assembly GCA_021820025.1 of bacterium. Classification (GTDB taxonomy): domain Bacteria; phylum Patescibacteriota; class Microgenomatia; order Levybacterales; family UBA12049; genus PPGL01. The sequence goes on from JAKAEF010000002.1 coordinate 9,991, forward strand.
GCCCATGGAACACATACTATTGGAGAAAGCATAAAAAGAGTATTAGTGTTGCCAACGTTGTATACGTTTTTTGTTGGCATTATGATTCAAGTTCTACATATTCCGCTTGGCTCAATTTATACAGATACCATAACCAGTTTTAAGGGCGCGTATGTTATTTTAGGCATGATGTTGGTTGGGCTAGGCATTTCCAGCATGGCAAAATTTTCTTTTGATTGGCTGTTTTTAGGAATAACCTATGTTGCCAAATTTATTGTATGGCCTTTGTTGGCTTTAGGAATTATTTTTGCAGACAACATGTGGTTTCATATTTTCCCTCCCGGACTTCACCAGTCGTTGCTTTTACTGGCAATTGTTCCTGTTGCGGCAAATAGTGTTGCGTATTCAACACAGTTTAATTTGCACCCAGAAAGAGCAGCCGTTGCGGTTGTTTCAAGTACCGTTGTTGGTTTAATTTATATTCCTCTTTTTGTCGCATGGTATGTGAAGTAAGAGCGGTAATTATAGTGCGCGTTTAAAAAATCTGCTTATGTTTTTTAATGGAAAAACAATTTTTGTTGGTCTACCATGTGGGCAAGTGGCATTGTTAGGAGATTTTTCAAGCTCAAAAATAAGCTTTTCCATTTGATCTAAGGTTAATTCATCTCCTAATTTAATTGCAGCTCTACAAGCCAAAAAAGAAAGCATTTCAAGGCTAACGGTATCTATTGCCTGAAGCGGAAGGTCTTCTTGCAAGGTATCTACCATAGTTTGCAGTAATTCTTTGGGATTTCTATCTTTAAAAAGAGTTGGCACATGGGTAATTGCAATTTTGTTGCTTTTATCTTGAAAAACAAAGCCAAGTTTGTTAAAAAAATCTGAATTCTCTCTTATAATTTCTAACTCAGAAATAGGCATAACAAGAGGTATTGGTTTAGGTAAAGCAAAGCTGGTTGTTTTTTGGGATTGTTGTTTAAATTCTTTTACCAGTTTTTCAAATAACACTCTTTCATGGGCTGCATGTTGGTCAATAAACAACACTCCGTCTTTTGTTTGGGTAACAATATACACTCTATGCAGCTGGACAATAGGAGAGGCGGGAGTTGGGATAAGAGATTCTTTTTCTAGCACGGTTTCTTTAAGCAACTTTCCAGCATACGAAGTTGTTGTATCTGCGCCTGTTTTCTTAGGCAAAAAACTTTGAAATGTTATATTATTTGAAGACAAAAGTTGGGTTACAGCTTGCTTAATTGTTTCAAAAATAAACTTGCTGTTAATAAAAGCAACTTGTTCTTTTCTTGGATGAACATTTACGTCTACCATCTCAAATGGAATTTCCAAAAACAAAATAAAAACAGGATAACTTGTTGGCTCTAACATTGTCGAAAAAGCTTCTTTTACAGCGGTACTTATTAATTTGTCAGAGACTCTTCTATTGTTAACAAAAATAAATTGTTTGTTTTGGCTTTTGCTGTTTATCTGAGGTTTAGCCACAAATCCCCAAAATTTTATATATTGTTCTTGTGTCTTAATTGGCAGGGAATACTGCATAATTTCTTGGCCTAACAGCTTTTCAATTCGTGCATTTGCTCCTGATTCTTTAGGCAAATCTAACACTGTTTTTTTGTTGTGCGTTAAAACAAAATGAATTTTAGGATAAAACAGAGCATAGTTGGTTACTACTTCTACAATATGTCTAAATTCTGTTTGGGTAGATTTTAAAAACTTTTTTCTTGCTGGAACAGAATTAAATAAATTTATGGCTGTAATATTGGTTCCAATTGGTGTTCCAACTAAAGAAACAGAAATAACTTTGCCATTTTTTACCTCAAGCTGATTGCCTGAGCTGGCGGTTTTAGTTCGAGATTTTATTAATACATGACTAACTGAGGCTAAAGACGCAAGTGCTTCTCCTCTAAATCCCAAACTTTTTATACCTATTAAGTCATCATTTACGCTTAGTTTACTAGTAGTATGAGGTTTAATACTTTCTAACAAATCGTCTTTGTCCATGCCAACGCCATTATCTATAACCTGAATTTTTTTAAGCCCAGCTTGTTCAATATGTATAGAAATTTCTGTGGCCTTAGCATCTATAGCATTTTCTAGTAATTCTTTAACTGCAAACGAAGGTCTTTCTATAACTTCACCAGCAGCAATCTTGGCAATAATTTGTGGAGGAAGTTGAATAATTTTAGACATATATGTTTTTTAATTAATCAGCCTCTAAAAACGCTTTGGTAGAGGAATCTGTTAAAAGCTTTAGTTGATCTTTAAGTTCTGCTAATTTATTCATTGCCTCAAGAGGTGTCATATTGGCAATATCCAGATTTTCTAATTCTTTTTGAAGCAAAAGATTGGCAATAGACTGTTGGGCAGGTAAAGGTTCAGTAGATGTTTGTTTAGATTCAATTTTTACTTCTTTTGCTTCTGTTGAACGCTTTTCTAGCACATGCAGCATGGAAGTTGCACTAGCTATTACTTCTTGTGGAACTCCAGCTAATTTTGCTACTGCAACTCCAAAGCTATGAGAAGCGCCGCCTTTGGTAAGAGTATGTAAAAACACAGGGTCGGCAGCTGTTCCGCCAACAGCCATATGATAATTTTTAATTGCCTTGGGAAACTCATTTTCTAAAGCTTGTAACTCGTGGTAATGTGTTGCAAACAAGGTTTTGGGAGCCGGTTTAAAATGTGTTGCCAAAAAGCTGGCAACTGCCCAGGCAATAGAAATGCCGTCATAAGTTGAAGTTCCGCGGCCAATTTCATCCATAACAATTAAACTTTTGCTTGTGGCATTATGCAAAATATGTGCTGTTTCTACCATTTCTACCATAAAGGTAGAAAGGCCAGAAGTAATAACATCTGAAGCTCCGCTTCTCACAAAGATTTTATCTACAATCGATAAATGTGCTTTTTTTGCAGGGACAAAACAACCTAATTGATTCATTAAAACAATTACAGCTACTTGTCTTATAAACACAGATTTTCCGGCCATGTTTGGACCGGTTATAACTAAAAGCGATTGGTTAATGTTATCAAGACTTACATCATTTGGAACAAAAGGGGAGTCAGTATCTAGCAAATTCTCAACAACCGGGTGGCGACCTTGGGTAATTTTAAGTTCTCCAGAATACAAAAGTGTTGGTCTGGTGTAGTTATACTTTTGGCTAATATGGGCAAAAGTAGCTATACAATCCAAAGTTGCAATGGCATTTGCTGCTTGTTGGAGATTTTGGGTAAAGGCCAAAACTTTGTTCAAAACTTCAATAAAGAGGGTATATTCAAGCTCGTTTACTTTTTCTTCTGCTGTTAAAATAATCTCTTCATGTTTTTTAAGCTCTGGCGTCATAAAACGCTCGCCATTGACCAGTGTTTGTTTTCTTTGGTAATCCTTTGGAACAAGATGTAAATTAGGTTTACTGACTTCTATATAAAATCCAAACACCTGATTAAATTTAACTTTTAATGAATTAATGCCGCTTCTTTTTCGCTCTTTTATCTCAAAATCAGCAATCCATTCTTTGCTGTGGGTTATGGTGTATCGTAGTTCATCGAGTGTTTTGTTAATGCCTTTTTTTATCATATTGCCAGATTTTGTATCTATTGGCGGTTCATCAACAATGGAAGTCGTAATAATCTTTATTACTTTTTCTAAATCTTTTGATAAATCCTTTCGAATATTTGAAAATAGAGGAATATCAATTGGCTTTAGATCAGCTTTAATTTGGAGCATAACTTCTAAAGAATTTTTAAGGTTAATCAAGTCTCGGGCATTGCCATTGTTTACAGACAAACGGGACAAAATACGCTCAATATCGGTTATTTCTTCTAGCGTTTTTCTAAGAACATCACGTTTGTTATTGTGTTTTACCAAATATTCAACAGCATCATGACGCATTAAAATATCTTTTTTAGAAAGTAATGGTTTTTTAAGCCACTGTTTTAACAGTCTTCCTCCCATTGCAGTAATGGTTTCATCCAAAACAGATAATAAACTGCCGCGGGTATTATGTTCGCGAATGGTCGAAAAAAGTTCCAAATTTATCATAGTAGATTTGTCCAGTAATACTGCGTTTTCTTGTTCTAACAGCTCAATTTTTTTAATATGTTGAATTGGAGCTTTTTGGGTAATTTGTAAATACCCAAGAAGCGCAGCACTACTTTGCAAAGCTACTTTTTTGTCTAATATATTAAATGCAGCCAGAGTTTTAACTGCAAAATGTTTTTTTAAAAAATTCTCGGCATTTTCTGCGTATTCATGCCAATCTTTAAATGCATAAATGTTGGGTACTTGTTCTTTTATAATTTTTAAAAGATTAGGGTTGTTGTACAAGTCTTCAGGCAAAATACATTCACTTGGGTTTAGTCTTGAAAGTTCGTTTTTTAAAAAGACTTCTACATTTGTTGTTTCTGTTTGTGTTGTTGCAAAATATCCAGTAGATAAATCTGCAATTGATAGAGCAATTATATTGTCTTTATAGTCCAAACTAATAATATAATTGTTTACCTTTTTATCTAAGGCTTTTTCATCTAACAGTGTTCCAGGCGTTACAACGCGAATAACATCGCGCTCTACCAAACCTCTTTTGTTAGGAGGACTTAATTGTTCGCAAATTGCAACTTTGTATCCTGATTTAACAAGTTTGTGCAAATAGCTATCAACTGCATGATAAGGAATTCCTGCCATGGGGATTTTACCGTCTTTTCCGCCTCGTTTGTGGGTAAGAGTAATATTTAAAATTTGTGCGCCAATAAAGGCGTCATCCATAAAGAGTTCATAAAAATCTCCCATGCGGTAGAGAAGCAGACAATCTTTATATTTGGATTTAATATCCAAATACTGCTTCATCATTGGTGTAGAAAAGGCAGTGTTTTCCATTAAGTACTATTTATAATAGCGACTTAGCTTTGTTTTGAAAAGGGGCACCTATTTCAAAGGGGATTCGGGAAAGAATTTTTGCTGGACGACAAGCGAACTGCGGGTCCAAAAAAATTGTTTTACGAATCCCAGCGACGTTACTTAATTGCATTTTGCAAAATAGAGTAGGAAAGAAGGGCGCATTTTGTTCTTGCAGGAGTTAATTCAATTTCTAAAAGCTCTAAAAAGTTTTCCGGGGTAATTTTCTTAACATCAGAAACTGCCTTTTTGTGGACTAAGTCTGTTAACATACTGGCAGATGCCTTAGAAATAGCACATCCTTCAGAAGAAAACATAATATGTTCAATTTTATTGTTTTTAATTTCCATAGTAATCCGAATGGAATCTCCACAAAGTTCATTAACATCTACAACATCAATATCAGCGTCTGGAATAACGCCATAGTTATGTGGATTTTTCCAATGTTCTAAAATAATTTCTCTATATAATTGATCCTGCATATGTTAAATTTTAAAAACTTTTTTAACATCTTCCAAACTGTTAGCTAGTTTGTCTAAATCTTCTTTGGAATTATACATTGAAATTGATGCACGAGCTGTTGCTGGTTGTTTTATTTTTTCTAAAATTATTTGTGCGCAATGATGACCTGATCGAACACAAATGTTATTCCTGCTTAAAATTTCTGCAACATCATGTGCATGAACTCCATTAAAAGTAAAAGAAAATATACCTAATCTTTTCACAGATGTCTTTGGTCCATAAAGATTGACAATGCTTTCTAATCGTTTAAATAAACTTAATCCATATTGGGTTAATTCTTCTTCATATGCAGCTATATTTTCACGACCAATTGATTCTATAAAATCTATTGCCGTGCCTAAACCAACAACTCCTTCAAGGTTAGGGGTACCAACTTCAAACCTTTCTGGTACATTGGATAGTGTATAGTTTTCTTTAGAAACAGTTTTTATCATTTGTGATCCAACAAACACTGGATCCATCTCTGCAAGCAATTCCATGCGTGCCCAAAGTACGCCAACGCCGGATGGTCCAAACATTTTGTGAGACGAAAATGCAACAAAGTCGCATCCCATATTTTGCACATTTATTGGCAAATGTGGAGCAGATTGCGCAGCATCAACTGCCACCTTTGCTTGAATATTATTTGTTTTCAAAAACTTAATAATTTCTTGTATTGGATTGATAGTTCCGGTTACATTAGAAGCATGAGTTAGGGAGACCAATTTTATTTTTTTACTGTCTAACCCGCTTGTTAGAATTTTTGGTAGTCCAGACGAAAATCTTCGTCTACCGGGATGTAAAAAAGTTTTATTCCATTTTCTTTTGCCAATTTTATCCAAGGAACAACATTTGCATGATGTTCTAGTTCTGACAAAACAACAATGTCGCCCGGTTTTAGATTTTTTTTGGCCCAACCTTGGGCAATTAAGTTGATAGAAGTATTCGTGTTTTGAGAAAAAACGATTTCTAGGGCATTCTGTGACCCTACAAATTTTGCAGCCTTGTTTCTTACCTCTTCGTACATATCTGTAGCCTTTTGCGAGAGTGAATATATGCCTCTATGAATATTAGCGTTATATTTTTGGTAAAAATTGCTTACTGCGTCTATGACAATTTGTGGTTTTTGACTGGTTGCGGCACTATCTAGATAAACCAACTCAGGATTGTTGGTAAAAATAGGAAACTGTTTTTTTATTTGACTGGCATTAAAGATATTTTTGTCCATACATTTGTAATTGTTTGGCAGCAATAACCTGGTTTTTCTTTGGAAATCTATCAACGATGCTTTGCAAAAAGCCTTGTACTAATAATTGTTTTGCGGATTTTTCTGACAAACCTCTGCTAGTTAAATAAAACATTTCTAATTCATTTACTCTTCCAACAGTTGTTGCATGTCCTGCTTTTATATCGTTCTCTATAATTTCTAAGCTTGGAATAGCCCGTCCGCGTGCGGTTTTTGATAGTAACAGCATATGTGCGGCAAGCCATGCATTTGTTTTTTTAGCGCCATGATTTATTTTGACCAAACCCTCAAAATTAACATACGAATAATCATTTAATGCGCTTTTTATAATAACTTCACTTTTTGTATCTTCTGCATCATGAATAACAGTTGTTTTTATATCTAAAGACTCTTCATTTTTACCCAAAAGCAAAGCTAAAAAGGTTATTTTTGCACCACGCTGGGACAATCGTACAGAATACAATAATTCTTTTTCTTTTCCTGTCCAAATAACGGGGAAAATAAGTTCTTGATTTTGTTTTACAATTATTTCTTCCATAGTGACGCTCAGATATTTATTTTTTTATAATTTTTTGTTCGCTGGATTTCTTGTTTCTTAACACTCCCTGCTAGCTCAGAAAAAAATTAAAAAAAACATATATCTTCGCTTTAAAAATTAACCGACACTTCCTTCCATTGATAAATCAATTAATCTGTTTAGCTCGACAGCATACTCCAAAGGTAATTCTTTAACAATTGGTTCTATAAATCCATTCACAACCAAAGATGTTGCTTGTGCTTCTGTTAAGCCACGTGACATTAAGTAAAATAACTGATCAACGCCAACTTTACTAACCGATGCTTCATGACCCAGCGTTACATCTTCTTCATTAACAATATTTGTTGGATACGTATCAGAGCGTGATAATTCATCAAGTAACAAAGCATCACATCTAACAAAAGATTTAGACCCCTTTGCACCGTTTGCAATTCTAACCATGCCGCGGTAACTGCAGCGTCCGCCATGGGTACTAACAGATTTAGAAGTAATTGTACTTGTTGTGTAGGGCGCCAAATGAATAGCTTTTCCACCAGTATCTTGGTGTTGATCTTTTCCTGCAAAAGCCAAAGATAATACTTCGCCTTTTGCGCCTTTGCCAACCAAATACACAGATGGATATTTCATGGTAACTTTACTTCCTAAATTTCCGTCAATCCATTCGCCAATTCCTTCTTCTTCAACTCGCATTCTTTTTGTAACCAAGTTATAGACATTACTGGACCAGTTTTGAATAGTAGAATATCTTACTCTGGCGCCTTTTTTAACAATTATTTCTACAACTGCGGAATGCAAAGAATCAGTTGTATAAATTGGTGCAGTACAGCCTTCAACGTAGTGCACATAACTTCCTTCATCGGCAATAATTAAAGTTCTTTCAAATTGGCCCATGTTGGCTGCATTAATTCTAAAATATGCTTGCAAAGGAATTTCTACATGCACTCCTTTTGGAACATAGACAAAACTTCCGCCAGACCAAACAGCAGAATTTAATGCGGCAAATTTATTGTCATGTGGGGGAATTATGGTGCCAAAATATTGTCTTACTAAATCCGGATATTTTTGCACTGCGGTGTCTGTATCTACAAAAATAACGCCTTGTTTTTCCCATTGTTTTTTTAAATTATGATATACAACTTCACTGTCGTATTGGGCGCCAACTCCGGCTAAAAACTTTCTTTCGGCTTGTGGAATGCCAATTCTGTCATAGGTTGTTTTAATTTCTGTTGGTACTTTATCCCAAGTATGGAATTTTTTTTCTGTTGGGCTAATGTAGTAGTACATATTGTCAAAATCTATTCCTGACAAATCTGCGCCCCAAGTGGGAAGTGGTTTTTCGTAAAAAAATCCTAAGGCTTTTAATCTAAATTCTGTCATCCATTTTGGTTCGTTTTTAAAATGAGAAATTGCCTCAACAACTTTTGGAGAAAGTCCTTTTGGAGTTTTAAATACAGGTTTTTCCGGCATGTGAAAGCCGAATTTATAATTATCTTTAATAATAGGTTGTGTGTTATTTGTCATATTAGTTTTTTTAGGCTCAGAAACATATTTTTTTCGTTTTTATGTTCGCTAGTTGTTTTGTTATTAATCTTTCTGCAAATAGCTCAGAATAAAAACTGCAAAAATATATTTCTTCGCCTTTTTGTTTTAAATATATTTTTCGTATCCTGATTGTTCAATAAGCTGTGCAAGTTTGGCATTTCCTGACTTAACAATTTTCCCCTTTACCAAAACATGCACAAAATGCGGCTTTATGTATTTAAGAATTCTTTGGTAGTGAGTAATTAGAATAAGGCCAAATTCATAATCTAAATCATTAATTTTATTTGCAATATATTTTAATGCATCTACATCTAATCCAGAATCTGGTTCGTCTAAAATTGCAAATTCTGGTTTTAACATGGCTAGTTGCAAAATTTCTGCTTTCTTTTTTTCACCACCAGAAAATCCTTCATTTAAAGCACGTTTTGTAATGTCATCTCTAAAAGACAATGTTTTTGCTTCATCTACTAATTTATTTTTAAAAGCAATTGGAGAAATTTTTTTCTCTCCCTCTTTTTTCCTTTCATTCATTGCCATTCGCAAAAAACTACTAAAATTAACTCCAGCAATTTCAACAGGGTATTGAAATCCTAAAAACAAACCTGCACGTGCTTTTTGATCAGGGGAAAACTTTGTTATATCAACACCATTTACTATAACTTTTCCTTTAGTAATAACATATCCAGGGTGTCCCATGAGAGCAGCAGAAAGGGTAGATTTTCCACCACCATTTGGACCCATAATTGCATGGATTTCTCCTTTTTTAATAGTTAAAGAAACACCATTTAAAATCTGTTTTCCTTCAACAGTTTGTACATGTAAATCTTCAATAATTAATGCATTTTTCATAAATTAATTTGTTCCGTCATAAATTTTTTTCGCAAAATTTACATCTATGCTTTCTTAACTATATTTGCGTTGCGCCATTCTTTTTCTAATTCCTGATTAATTTCTTCTATCATCTCATCTAATTCTTCAGTTGTCATTGCATGAACACTTGCTCCTTGCTCTAGGGTATCTATTTCGTTTGCAAAACAACTCACACAATGCAATCCATATTCTGCTAAAAGTTCTACAGCCCGTGGGCAATCCCGAGCAATATCTCCTAATAAATCGTATTTGGACAAGACATATGGATTATTTGCTTTATTTTCCATACAAGACACAAAAATCCCATTCATACGTTTGGGATTAGCCTAAGTTTACTTCCTATGGGTTTTCTTGTCAAATTTATTTTGATAAATTGCTTGACAGCAAAAAAGGCCGGTGGTACAATCTTTTTATTGTTTATGAAATTTACTAAAAACCTTGTCGTTCTTATTGTCACCCGTTAATGCGGGGTTTGTTGACGTAAAAACAACAACCAAGACCCCGCCAAGAGGCGGGTTTTTTTGTAGCTAAATATAAAAATATGGATAAAACAACACAAAAAACATCAAAAATAACAGGAAGTCAGGCACTTTTGGAATCTTTAATACAAGAAGGGGTAGATACTATTTTTGGTTATCCTGGTGGCGCAATTATGCCTGTGTATGATGCGTTGTATGACTACAAAGATAAGTTGGAGCATATATTAGTGCGTCATGAACAAGGTGCTGCACATGCAGCAGAAGGATATGCTCATGTTACCGGAAAACCAGGAGTTGCCTTAGTTACTTCAGGTCCTGGAGCAACAAATTTAATTACAGGAATTGCCGATGCAATGTTAGATAGTGTTCCACTGGTTTGTATTAGCGGACAAGTAGCATTATCTTTACTTGGAACCGACGCCTTTCAAGAAGTAGATGTTATTGGCATTACAACACCAATTACTAAATGGAATTATCAAATAACTAAGGCTTCAGAAATTCCGGAAGTTATTGCTAAAGCATTTTACATTGCCTCAACAGGTCGTCCGGGACCTGTTGTAATTGACATTACAAAAAATGCACAAATGGAATTAACAGATTACAAACCAGCCAAATTTAAAGGGATTGTTGGCTATAACCCAACAGTAAAACCTAACATGAAGCAAATAAAACTGGCTGCAGATTTGTTAAATAAAGCAAAAAAGCCCTACATGCTTATTGGTCATGGCATTTTAATTTCTCATGCAGAAAAAGAAGTGTTAAAGTTAGCAGAAAAATTGGATATGCCGGTTGCGAGTACACTTTTAGGTCTTTCTGCAGTTCCAACTGCACATAGATTGTATGCCGGAATGCTTGGCATGCATGGCAATTATGCACCAAATGTCTTAACGCAGGAAGCAGATGTAATTTTGGCAGTTGGTATGCGTTTTGATGATAGGGTAACTGGAAGACTTTCTGATTATGCACGAGGAGCAAAGGTAATTCACATAGATATAGACCCTGCAGAATTAAACAAAAATGTAAAAACAGAAGTTCCAATAGTTGCGAATGCCAAAGATGCATTAGAAGAATTGGTAAAAACTGTTTCAAAACAAACACACACTTCCTGGATAAAAAAATTCAGAGGTTTAGATGCAATTGAAGAAGAAAAAATAAAGAAAAAAGAATTGCAATCAAGAAAAGATAAATCATTGCATATGGCGCAAGTTGTAGACATGCTATCCAAAAAAACGAAAGGCGAAGCAGTTGTTGTGGCAGATGTTGGTCAGCATCAAATGGTTGCTGCAAGAAATTATGCATATAAAAATGCACACAGTTATATAACATCTGGAGGTTTGGGGACAATGGGATTTGCACTTCCAGCAGCAGTTGGTGCAAAAAAAGGAGCTCCCAAAAAACAAGTTGTTGCAATAATTGGTGATGGATCTTTTCAAATGAATATTCAGGAATTGGCAACAATTGCGCAGGAAAATCTGCCGGTAAAAATAATCATTTTAAATAACAATTTCTTGGGAATGGTAAGGCAATGGCAAGAGCTTTTTTATGACAATAGATATTCCTTTACCAATTTAAAAAATCCTGATTTTGTTGCTGTTGCAAAAGGATTTTTCTTAAATGCAGAAAAAATAACAACAGAAGACGACTTGCCAGCGGCAATGGAGCGAATGTTACAGTCGGAAAAGCCATATTTATTAGAAGTCGTTGTAAATAAAGAAACAAATGTATTTCCAATGGTGCCAACCGGCGCAGCAGTACATGAAATTCGATTAGAATAATTTTATGGAAAGAAAATATACAATTATTATTTTTGCAGAAAATAAACCAGGTGTTTTGTACAGAATTGCAGATTTATTTTTGCGAAGAAAAGTGAATATAGAAAGTTTAACTGTTTCCGAAACGCAAGAAATTGGTGTTTCCAGATTTACCATTGTGGTAAAACAACACAAAACAATGGTAGAAAAAATAGTAAAGCAGTTATACCGAATTATAGAAGTTGTTAAAGTATTTGAAAACCGCGATGATGATTTACTCTTTAAAGAAATTGCCTTTATTAAAGTTGCAGCAAAAAATCCGGAACAACGACGAGAAATTGAAGATTTAGTGTACTTATTTAGAGCAAAAATTATTGCAGTTGGTAAAGACACGCTAACTATAGAAAAAACTGGATCAGAAGAAGAGATAAATTCGTTAGTTTCATTGTTGCGACCATTTAGTATTCATGAATTTGTCCGCTCTGGTCGCATTGCGGTTGTTAAAGATGAAACAAAATTTGAAGGCAAATATAACCCTGTTCCAAAAGGACCTGCAGATGTTGTTGCAAGTATAGATGTATCTGCAATTAAAAAGATTCAATTATTGGCAAACGAAGAAAAAGGAGTTATTTCTTTAGCTCAGGGAATTCCGTCATTTAATACACCAAGTCATATTAGTGAGGCTGCAAAGAAAGCAATTGATGAACATGTGGTAGACAAATATACATCAGGATATGGTATTGACGCACTTAGGGAAGCAATTGTTAAAAAACTGAAAAAAGACAATACAATAGAGGTCGAAAAATCTCAAGTTATTGTAACTCATGGCGGAATTGAGGCATTAATGGCAGTGTTTATAGCACTGTTAAATCCAACAGATGAGGTTATTGTATTAACACCAGATTATGCATCTCATATAACCCAAACTAGAATTGCCAGACATGGTGGAGTTCCTGTTTTTGTACCATTACAAGAAACAGAAAACGGTTGGGAATTAGATCCAAAAGAATTAGAAGGAAGAATTTCGCAAAATACAAAAGCAATTTTAGTATGCAACCCCTGTAATCCAACTGGGAAAGTGTATTCAATGGAAGAATTAAAAGCTATTGCTCAAATAGCCAACAAATACAATCTGTTTATTATTACCGATGAAATGTATGAATACTTTACCTATAACAAACCTCATATCTCAATCGGCAGTTTTCCAGAAGTAAAAGACAGAACAATCTCTATTTTTGGACTTTCAAAAACCTATGCAATGACTGGTTGGAGAATTGGATATATTGTTGCCAGTAAGCCATTAATCACCCAAATTTTTAAAGTGCATGATTCACTGGTAACCTGTCCAACAGCAGTTTCTCAATATGCAGCTTTAGCAGCTTTAACAGGAGATCAAACGCCTGTAAAAGAATTTAATGAATCATTTATTAAAAAATCCAAAATAGTTATGGAAGCGCTGTCTAAAACCCAAAAAGCATCTTGTGTAACTCCGGAAGGTGCATATTATGCATTTGTAAAACTTAATTTCCCAGTAGATGATTATGATTTTGCCGTCAGATTATTACACGAAGGAAAAGTTGCAGTAGTTCCTGGAAGTGCATTTGGAAGTGGTGGCGAAAATCACGTAAGAATTTCTTTTGGCGGAGACGAAAAATTATTACAAGAAGCAATGCAACGATTTGTTAATTTTATCGAAAAAAACTATTGAAGTAACCTAATTCATAAGGTATACTTACAAAACATATATGGCAAAAATGAATTTTGGCGGTGTAATGGAAGATGTTGTAACAAGAGAAGAATTTCCATTAGAAAAAGCCCGCGAAGTATTACAAAATGAAACAATTGCAGTAATTGGATATGGAGTCCAAGGTCCGGCACAAGCATTAAATATGCGGGACAATGGATTTAATGTAATTGTTGGACAGCGAAAAGGTGGCGCATCTTATGAAAAAGCAAAACAAGACGGATTTGTAGAAGGAAAAACACTTTTTGATATAGAAGAAGCTGCAGAAAAAGGAACAATTATCTGCTACTTATTATCTGATGCAGCTCAAATTGCACAATGGCCAACAATTAAAAAACACTTAACAGCCGGCAAAACTTTATATTTCTCTCATGGATTTGGTATTACCTTTAAAGATAGAACAGGAATTATTCCTCCAGCAGATGTAGATGTTATTTTAGTTGCTCCCAAGGGATCTGGCAGAACTGTTAGAAAACACTTTACCGAAGGAAGAGGAATTAATTCATCTATTGCAGTTTTCCAAGATGCAACAGGAAAAGCACAAGAAAAAGTGAAAGCGATGGGAATTGGTATTGGATCAGGATTTTTATTCCCAACAACTTTTGAAAAAGAAGTGTATTCTGATTTAACTGGCGAAAGAGGCGTATTAATGGGAGCAATTGCAGGACTTATGGAAGCACAATACAATCTTTTGCGAAAAAATGGTCATAGTCCATCTGAAGCATTTAATGAAACAGTTGAAGAAGCAACCCAAAGTTTAATTCCGTTAATTGGCGAAAATGGTATGGATTGGATGTTTGCAAACTGCTCAACAACAGCACAAAGAGGAGCTTTAGATTGGAGACCAAAGTTTAAAAAAGCAGTAGAGCCAGTTTTTGAAGAATTATATAACTCTGTAAAAACCGGAAATGAAGCACAAATTAGTATAGATGCAAATAGTAAACCAGATTACCGAGAAGGTTTAGAAAAAGAATTAGCAGAAATTAAAAACAGCGAAATGTGGCAAACAGGCAAAAAAGTTAGAGAATTAAGACCAGAAAATCAAAAATAAGGTTATCTGGACAATCTAGAGAGATAGAGCTATAATAGTAATATGAATATGAAATTTGCAGGCATTATTGGAATTATTATTACTCGCTAACGCGGGATAATTGGCCTGTTAACCAATACCCGCAAACAAGCGGGTTTTTTTGTAGAAAATTTATATATGAACAAAAAAATAACAGTACAAATGATAGAAGAAGCACGAGAACGCCTTGGTAAAGTAGTGGCAAAAACACCATTGCAATTGTCTAAGCGTTTGTCAGAAAAATATGGTGCAACTGTCTATTTAAAACGAGAAGATTTACAAGAAGTTAGGTCATTTAAAATAAGAGGTGCCTACAACAAAATGGCAACGCTGACCGATGATGAAAGAAAAAAAGGTGTTGTTTGTGCATCTGCAGGAAATCATGCACAAGGTGTTGCATTAAGCTGTGCATTACTTAAAATCAAAGGCGTTATTTTTATGCCAACACCAACTCCACAACAAAAAATAGAACGTGTTAAAAACTTTGGCGGAAAATTTGTAGAAATTCAATTAATTGGAAATACCTATGATGAAGCAAGTGCGGCATCAAAGGAATATTGTCATGAAAAAGACATGATATACGTGCATCCGTTTAATGATCCATTAACTATTGCCGGGCAAGGAACCGTTGCAAAAGAAATTTATGAAGACATAGACGGAAAATTAGATGTAGTTGTCTCTGCAATTGGAGGAGGAGGATTAATTTCTGGAGTTTCTTCTTATTTTAAACAAAAATCATCTCATGTAACTATTTTTGGTGCAGAACCGGAAGGATCTCCATCTATGGTACAAGCTCTTAAAGAGGGAAAACCAGTAAAGGTTGAAAAAATAGATACTTTTGTCGATGGTGCAGCAGTACAAATGGTTGGTGATTTAACACTGGAAATTGTTAAAGAGAATGTGGAAGATGTTGTTTTAGTACCAGAAGGAAAAATATGTAAAACAATGGTTGATTTATATCAAAATGAAGGCATTATTGCAGAGCCAGCTGGAGCATTGTCTGTTGCTGCTTTAAAATATGTGGCAGATAAGATAAAAGGTAAAACAGTTGTTTGCATTATAAGTGGAGGAAATAATGACATTTTGCGATATCCGGAAATTATGGAAAGAAATCTTGTTTGGCAAGGAAGAAAACATTATTTCTTAATAGAATTTGCACAAAAACCAGGACAATTAAAAAAGTTTTTAAATGATGCAATGGGTCCAACAGATGACATTGTTAGATTTGAATATATGAAAAAAACAAACAAAGAAAAAGGTGCAGCGTTAGTTGGTGTAGAACAAGCACACAAAAGAGATTTTGAACCATTACTTGCGAAAATGAAAGAAATAGGACTTAATTTTAAAGTGTTAAATCCAAATGATTTGCTGTATCAATATTTGATATAATAAAAAAAATTTATGGGTTGTGCAGATGGAAATTGTCATTGTAAACAAGATTCAAAAAACTTTGTTTCAGAAAATCCTGGACGAGATGTTCAGCGTATTGGAACAGCACGATTTTTAGATCAGGATCCTACCAAAATTTATGATCCAGTTTGGGCAGTAACCGGAAGTTTGGGTGACAGTCAATGTTATTTAGGCGTCACAGAAAAAGTTACTGTAATCCAACAAGCACTCTCCGATAGAATAAATAAAGAAAATTTACCAATTAGACTTATTCCACCAGCGTTTACCATTGGTGTTTCAGATGGACAACTCAATGGAACTCCAGAAATGCGCTTTTCTCTTATTGGTCGTGAAGTAACGCATGACAGCATTACACTTCATATAAGCGGCAGTAAAGTAAATGGTATTATTTCTGTTGTGGCATGCGATAAACCACCTGTTGGAACTTTAGCAGCAATTCTAGAAGCAAATATTCCAGCAGTAATTTATTCTGATGGCTCAATTCACCCCGGCACAGATCCAGAAACTCATGAAAAAATAGATATTGTTACCGGATTTCAAGTTGCTGGAGATAAAGATGAAGAAAAGAAAACAAGAATTGCCTTAAATGCATGTTGTGGTCAAGGAAGTTGCGGGGGCATGTTTACGTACAATACCATGCAATCATTTATTGCTCTTATTGGTATGGAGCCAATTAACATGGTTTCTCCTGCATCTGATGATAAAAGACGTCTCACAGAATTTCCACAACAACTGATTAATTGTTTATTAACACAAACGAAAAAAGGCATAAAAGCAAGAGATATTGTTACACCAAAATCCTTACGAAATGGATTGCTGTTTGCAATTGCTATGGGAGGATCTACAAACGTTGCATTGCACAGTGTAGAAATTGCCAGAGCTGCAGGAATTGATTTATGGAAAGAAGTCATGACACAAGAAGAATTTAACGAATTTTCATTAAAAGTTCCTGTTTTGGTTAATGGAAGACCATTTGGTAAATATTCAATGGTAGATATAGAAGAAAAAGGTGGATTGCCGGTTATTGTAAAAGAACTTCTTGATGCAGGAATTTTAGATGGAAGTTGCCTTACTTGTACTGGTGAAACATTGGCTGAGCAAGTAAAAAGACTTAATCCACCAGCACCAGATGGAGAGGTAATTTATCCATTTGCCAAACCTTTCAAAAAAACCGGCGGATTGCGTCTTTTAACCGGAAACCTTGCACCACTTGGTGGGGCAATTATTAAAGTTGCCGGAGTTGAAACAGGTATTGTTGATGGCAAGTTTACTGGAAAAGCCAAAACATTTAACAGCGAAGAAGCATTAATTGAAGCATTAGAAAAAACACCAGAAAATTTTACCAATTTAGAAATGGTTGTTATTCGATATTTAGGTCCAAAAGGAGCTCCCGGAATGCCGGAATTGTTAGATCCAACATCTCGTATTACAGCACTTTGTAGAAAAAACCATATAACTATTGCTTTAATGACTGACGGAAGATTTTCTGGGGGTTCAGTTGGTCTTGTTATTGGTCATGTAGGACCGGAAGCCTATTTAGGCGGACCAATTGCATTAATAGAAGATGGTGACACCATTATTGTTGATTTAAATAAAAATACTTTTGAGTGCACAGAACTATCTGATGAAAAAATTCTTAACCAAAGAAAAGCTGCATGGGAAAAAACAACAAATGAAAATGGGGGAGTTCCACCAGCGGCTGCAAAAATTAATAACAGACTTCTTAAAAGAATGCGTGCTCTTGCCAGAAGTGCTCTTGAAGGTGCCGGAATGGTAGAGTAAAATAAAAATAACATGAAGCTAATTAATACAGATAAAGCTCCAAAGGCAGCAGGACCGTACTCAATGGCAGTAGAACATAATGGTCTTATTTTTTGCTCTGGTCAGGTTGGTATAAATCCAACAACGAATGAAATGGTTGAAGGACTTGAAAATCAAATTCATCAAACAATTAAAAATTTAGAAGCAGTACTACAAGAAGCTGGATCAGACTTACAACATATTCTTAAGACAACTATTTTTGTGAGAGATATGAGTAAATTTGCCATTGTTAATGAAATTTATGGAAGTTATTTTACAGACCACAAACCTGCTCGGGCAACAATAGAAGTTTCCAATTTACCAAAAAATGCTTTGGTAGAAATCGAGGCGATAGCCACCAGTAAATGACCACGCCAGTTTTATCTGCAAACAATATAACAATTCGAGTTGGAGAAAATTTTTTCTTTCATAAAACATCATGGCAATTACATAGTGGGGAACAATGGCTTATTTTAGGTCAAAACGGCAGCGGCAAAACAACATTCGCAAAAGCACTAGCAGGATTATTACCTCTTAAACAGGGTGAAATAATTTTACATACTGCAACAGACAAACCATACCAATATACGCATTTACACAAAGATAAAATTGTGTATATGTCTTTTGAAACACAACAAAAATTTATAACTCGCGATAGTTTGCGTCGTGACTATGAAAGTTATATTGGTTTAGAGGCACCAGGAGCGCTTGTAAGTGATTATTTAGGTAAAGACTACAATACACATGTTTTTCAAGCAACGTTTGGTGTACATGGCCTTTTAAACCGCGAGATAGATACATTATCAACAGGGGAAATGAGGAAAGTTTTTTTAGTTAAAGCATTATTGGGGAATCCGCAAATTTTAGTTTTAGATGAACCGTTTGACGGATTAGATTTTGCAACAAAAAGACAACTGTTAGAAGTTGTTAACGAGATTATGGCAATGGGAACGCAAGTTATTTTAATTACCCATAGAGCAGAAGAAATTCCTCAAGAAATTACCAATATTATGCTTATTAAAAATTGCAAAATTTTAGCTAGCGGAACAAAGCAGGAAATTACACAAAAATATGAAAAATTATTTAAAGAAGCAGTAACAAAGCCATTAGGTGTTGTTGCAAAAGATACAACAGAAGAGAATAGGGAAGTGTTAATTAGTATGAATGATGTAAATGTTTTTTATGAGCAAAAACAAGCGCTTTCTCATATAACCTGGGAAGTGAAAAGTGGAGACAATTGGGTTATTTTAGGTCATAACGGAGCAGGGAAATCAACATTATTAAAATTAATAACAGGCGAAGAATTGCAGCATTTTGCTAATAATATTATGCTTTTTGGTAAAGAGCGAAAAAAACAAGCATTGTGGGATGTAAAAAATGAAATAGGGATTGTTTCAACAGATTTACAATTAGCACATCAATATAATCTATCTGCATTTAGTGTTGTTTTATCAGGTTTTTTTGATTCTATTGGCTTGTATAGTAAAGTTACTCCAACACAAAGAAAAAAAGCAGAAGAATTAATTACAGAATTATATTTAGAAAATTTGGCAGACAAAGAGTATCAACAGCTTTCTTTTGGGCAAAAACGATTAATTCTTATCGCAAGAGCTTTAGTTAAAAATCCAAAAATTTTATTATTAGATGAACCTTGTCATGGATTAGATATAGAAAATAAAAAAATGGTTTTGAAGCTTATTGATGAAATTGGTAAATCTAAAAAAACAACGTTGCTTTTAATCACACATAATTTAGATGAAATTGTAGACTCAATTACACATGTATTAGAATTAGAAAATGGAAAAATAATAAAGCAGGGAAGACTGAGTAGTTAATTTAAGCTTGACCTTTTTGTTGCATTCCCAAAAGCCACAATACAGCTTCTTTTTTGTATCGTCTATCTCCTCGGGAATTAATTCTAATTGCTGGTAATTTTCCTCGTTTGCCCCAGCGTTTTACAGTTAATACAGAAACTCGCAAAAGTTGTGCAACTTCTTTTACTGTTAATAAATCTGGAAGGTTATTAATTGATAATTGGTTTTCTGTCATAAACTATTATTTACTAAATCAATATATATTTTTCGTGCATTAAAAGTACCAAACTGTAACAAACTTGTCAAGAGGAATTTTCGTACTTTATTCATGTTTCTTATTTTTTTCTTAAAATAATACTTGACAACATATTATTATTTTTGCAATGCTAATAGTATGAAGAAGGCAAAAAGAAAAGTTGTTCATCACAGAAAAAAAGCAAGAAGAGTAACGCATAGAAAAACCACTTTTTCCTCTTGGCTTAAAAAAATATTTGCCTAAACGAATATGAAAAAACACAAAAGAAAAGTTGCAAGAAAAGCTTCTCGTAGATCAAATCAGCCAAAATGGTTAAAAAGATTGTTGTCTTTTTTTGCTGTACTTGTCTTGGTTGCAGGGTTTGGTGCAGTTTGTATATATTTTGCTCATCAATCTTCTGCAGTACTAGGCGCCCACATTGTTGTAACAAGATAATTTTTTAAGAATTTCTTCTAAGAGCTTGAAGTGGAGCTGCTAGTGTTCTTCTAACAGTTTGGAATAATGTAGGTCCTGGATATTCTTGAGAAAATTGTGCAAATAATTCTGCCATACCTGTTTGTAATTGCTGTTGGGTTTGAAGTAGTCTTATTTGTGCTGAAACTGCTTGTCTAAATAATGCAATTCTGTCTTCTGTAAGTTCTCCGTTAAGTGTGGTTAATCCATCTGTTCTGTTATACATATATAGATCGG
>JAKAEF010000061.1 GCA_021820025.1 bacterium
CTTTAAATTTTTCTAAACCTTTAATTATTAATTTTTTTCCAAAAAAGAATCTATCAAATGAGATATATTTAGAGCCAAATAAAAGAAGCACAATTAATTCTCCAAAATAATTTAAGTATGTTAATAAATACCAACCGTATTGCCATGAAATATAGAAAAATATTCCTATACCAATAAATGCCGCAATTTCTACAAAAACCCCAAAAAAGACCATAAATGCCATGACAAATTCTAGGAGTCTCACAATTTCTCCTCCAGGTAAGTGAGCTAAAGAAAGCTCTGGTCCCAAAACTGCATTGGCCTGCGCTGCATAAAAAAATGAGCTGCTTATTGCAAGACGAATGATTAAAGGACCAATAACTTTTGCTTTTTTAATTATTTTATCTAGAATTGCTGCATATTTTGTTGTAGACCAAAGAATAATCAATAAATAAGACGAGACAACACATATAGTAATAATTGCGGTAAGAGTCAAATGTGAAGGATCAAAAAGTGCTGCAAACGGATTTGTACTATTTATTTGCAAACCTTTATCAAATTCTTGTCTTGTTAAAACATATGCTTCATGAGCAGAAGCAGGAGGAGCAAAAAGGAAAAAACTTACAGAAAAAATAAATGAGGACAGGTATTTTTTCATTTCAATTTTATTATACACCCATTGAGCATTTTGTAAAAAAGCATTATGATAATAATAATCTTCTATGCAGCATATTGTTATTTTGGGAGGCGGATTTGCAGGAGTTGCCGCTGGAATTTCACTCACAAAACATAAACTTGCAGATATTAAAGTTACCCTTATTGATAAACATAGTTATCATCTGTTTACTCCTTCTTTATATGAAGCTGCAACAAGTGAAACTCCAACAAAAAATATTGCAATTCCCTTTAAGGAAATTTTTGATGGAAAAATGGAATTGATTCAGGACATTGTTACTAATATAGATACTGCAAAAAAAGTAATTACAACAGATAAAAAATTACAAATTCAATATGACTATTTGCTTATTACATTAGGAAGTGAAACTGCTTTTCATCATATAGAAGGACTTAAAGAAAATGCTATTTCTTTAAAAACTCTAGAAGAAGCTGTTGCTATAAAAGACAAAATAAAACTTATGTGCTGCCAGGAAGGCAAATGTAATAAAAAAATAAAAGTAGTTATTGGTGGTGGAGGTTTTTCTGGAACAGAATTAGCAGAAGAATTACTAACATATAATGAAAAATTAGCAAAACAGCACCATTTGGCAAAGGATTGCATGGACATAACAATAATTCAAGGCTCTGATAGATTGTTAAAAGAATTAGATACTCATGTCTCTGATTTGGCCCAAAAAAGAATAAATAACCCTCAAGTACATTTTGCTTTTGGCGGACATATTGCAAAAGTCACTAAAAGCTCAATTTTTACAGATAATAAAAAAGAATATCCATTTGATATTTTTATTTGGACAGGTGGAGTAACGGCAAATCATATTATTAAAGATTCAAAAATCCCTGTTACTCCCCATAATCAAATTGAGGTTAATGATTTTTTACAAGCAGACAAACTAGATCATGTTTTTGCAGCTGGAGATGTAGCACAATATATTGATCCAAAAACACAGAAATCAGCACCAGGAGTTGCACAGGTTGCAGAAGAGCAAGGCGCAGCTGCAGGAGAAAATATATTCAGAATGATTGCAAAAAAACCGTTAGTAAAATACAACTACAGACATTTTGGATATATTGTACCAATGCGAGGACGATTTGCTTCTGCAGAACTTATGTATGGCATTCATTTAGACGGATTTTTAGGCTGGGTTTTGCAGCAATTAGTGTTTTTACGATATATGCTTGGCATTTTGCCATTCTGGAAAGCATTTAGAAAGTGGAATACCTTTGAACTACAATTAAAACAATAAGTTTAAAAATTCTGCCTCAGATGATTCATTGCATATTCTAATGATCCATGAACTTTTTTACGGGGGTTAAAAATATTTTGCGGATCAAAAATTTCTTTAGTTTCTTCAAACAATTTTATAATTTTTTCTCCATACATTTGCTCTAGATATGGGGTTCTAATTAAACCATCATTGTGCTCCCCTGTTATTGACCCACCCGACTTTACAATTATTTCATACACTTGTTTTGCAATTTCTGGAATAAATTTCCTCACCTTTGGATTTCTAATATCTACTAATGGAATTATGTGATAATTTCCATCTCCCACATGTCCTGCGACAGTAAAAATAAACTCAGGATGTTGTTTAATAATATCGGTAATTTGCGGGATTATTTCCGCAGTCTTTTGTGGATTAATAACAAAATCATCAATAAATGGAGCTGTATGTTTATCATGAATTTTTTTTCTGAGTAAATTAAAACTTTCTCTTCTTACTAACCAATATTTATCTTCTTGTTTTTCTACTGCAACAGAAATTGATGGATGAATTGGTAACAATTTTTGTTTTAATTCAATGATTTTTTCATGCAAAGCTTGTGGGTCATCTCCTGTAAAATCAATCTGTAAAATTAATTTTGGTAATTTTCCTGTAGCCATCATAAGAAACGCAGGCAAGAATGCAAATCCTGCTTGAATCATGCCATTTATTCCTAATTGTTCTGCAAATTCCGGAAAAAATCGAAGAGCCAATTTTAATGTATTATCATCATA
Source organism: bacterium (assembly GCA_021820025.1). Taxonomy (GTDB): domain Bacteria; phylum Patescibacteriota; class Microgenomatia; order Levybacterales; family UBA12049; genus PPGL01. Next base: position 2,654 of record JAKAEF010000061.1, read on the forward strand.
ACTTTCAAAACTCTCAGGTTTGTATGGCAGCACTTCATTAATAATTTCTCCCAAATGACTCATGTCTTTTAAGAAAACAACCATCATTTGTCTATGTTTATGAACTGGTACTAGTTGTAAATCTGCTTCTAAAAGCATACCTAAAGTTCCTTGTGCGCCAACCCAAAGACGGGTTAAATCAAATGTTTTATTTTCTTTGTCATACACATTCCACAAACAATATCCTGCTGAATTTTTTGATACATGGGGTTTTGCTTTTTCTAATTCTTCATAATTTTTTGTAATTAATGTATACATTTTTTTATAAATTTCTCCTTCTAAATTTTTTTGCAGCATTTTTTTCTTTACTTCTTTTTCTGTTAGTTTTGAAAATTCATATGCCTTTCCGTCATGCAAAACAACTTTTACCCGCTTTACAAAATTTTCCGTTTTCCCATATTGCAACGACTTCTCTCCTCCGGAATTATTATTAACAATTCCTCCCATTGCACAAATACTTTTTGAAGCAGGATAAGATGGGAAAATAAGATTTTGAGATAAAGTTAGTTTTTCAAAATCTCTATAAAACACACCCGGTTCTGTTGTGGCAATTTCTCCTTTTATTGTTGGGGTATGATTAAAATATTTTCCAAAAGCTAAAATTATAGAATCATTTATAGATCCGCCACCCATATCTGTTCCTGCAGACCGGCCGGTAATAGATAAATCTGGATGTTCTTTTTTATGTTTATCAACAAAAGTAACAACATTTTCTACATCTTCCTCATCTTTTGGAAAAATAACAACTTTTGGTTTTACTTCAAAAAGTGATGCATCATGACTGTACTGCATTAATGATGCATCATCTGTCACAACATCTCCCTTAACAATTTTTTTTAATTCTTCAAACAACTGATTATCCATATTATTTTTTTCTAGCAATTACTTTTTTAACCGCTTCTTTTATTGCATTTTTGCCCATATTATATTTTTCTAGTAATTCTTTAGGTGTTCCTGATTCTCCAAATGTATCTTGAAGACCAATAAATTCCATTGGCGTTGGAAGTTTTTTTGCCAATACTTCGGCAATTACTCCTCCAAGTCCACCTGCCACTTGATGATCTTCTACACTTACTATGCTACCAGTTTTTTGTGCAAGTGTAACAACTGTTTCTTCATCTAGTGGTTTAATTACAGCAACATTTGCTACCAAAACTTGAATTCCCTCTGCTTCTAACTCTTTTGCCGCCAAAAGTGCATAATACAACATGTATCCTGTTGCAAAAATTGTTGTTTGCGGATTTTCACTCACCCAAAATGTTTGAATTTTTTTGGTTTCAAATGGAGTCTCTTCTGTTGTTATTAAGGGGGTTTTATCTCTACTAAATCGTAAGTAAACCGGTCCCTCAATTTGTACTGATTGAATTGTTGCTTTTTTTGCCTCAAGTGCATCACACGGTACAAAAACTTGAATATTTGGCCAACAGCGAGTTATTGCAATATCTTCTGTTGCCTGATGCGTTGCTCCATCTGGTCCTGTCATTATGCCACTATGATGTCCTGCAATTTTTACATTTGAGTGATTATACACAATGGTTGTTCTAATTTGCTCCCAATTTCGTCCAGGATTAAATGTTGCATAAGAAGAAATAAATACAGTTTTTCCGGTTACTCCCATACCTGCTGCTACAGTTGCCATGTTTTGCTCTGCAACTCCAACATCAAAAAATCTATCCGGATATTTTTCTGCAAATTTTTCACATTTTGTTGACTCAGATAAATCTGCGGTAAGTACCACAACATTTGGATTTGTATCTCCTAAAACAACCAATCCCTCTCCATAACCACTTCTGGTTGGTTGTTGTTCTACTGTTTCATCAAATAATTTTTGGTTTAATTTTAAATATGGATTTAACATATTATTGTAATTCTCTTTTTATTGCTTCTTCAATTACTTGTAACTCTGCTAATGCTTTTGCTGCTTCTTCCGCATTTGGCGGTTTTCCATGCCATGTATAATTGTTTTCCATAAAGCTAACTCCTTTTCCAGGAATTGTATCAGCAATAATGCAAATAGGTTTATCGTGAATGGCTTTTGCAGCATGTACAGCATCTAAAAATGAATCAATATTATTGCCATCTACTTCTATTGTTGCCCAATTAAATGCTTCATATTTTGCCTTAAATGGCTCTAAAGGCATTACATCTTCTGTAGTTCCGTCAATTTGAATATCATTTCTATCTACAACTTGAATTAAGTTAGATAATTTGTATTTTCCTGCCATCATTGCTGCTTCCCAGGTATTTCCTTCCTGATGCTCTCCATCTGAAGTTAAGCAATAGACATAAAAGTTTTTCTTATCCATTTTTGCAGCCAATGCAATGCCTACTGACTGAGATAATCCCTCCCCTAGTGGACCTGATGTTGTTTCAAGTCCTGGTAGTGCAGATCTATGCGGATGACCTTGTAATCTTGAATTAATTTTTCGTAATGTTTTTAATTCTTCAATAGGAAAATACCCAGCAAGTGCCATAGTTACATATCTAACAGGACAAATATGACCATTAGATAAAATTAAACGATCCCTATCTTCCATTTCTGGATTTTTTGGATCATGATGCAAAATATTAAAATAAAATGCTGTAAAAATATCTGCCATTCCTAATGGACCTGCGGAATGTCCAGATTTTGCTTCTAAAAGTGTTGAGATAATAAGTTTTCTCACTTCGTTAGCTTTTAGTTCTAAAGTTATAATTTCTTGGGCAGTAAGCATATTATTCCTTATACACAATCATTAAATCAGAAACATTTGATTCTAATTTTCCTGTATCTATGCCGTCTCCTGTATTTTGAAAAAATTCTAAACTATTGTCATCATCTAATAATGCTTTCATATCCAAATTTAATTTTTTTGATTTTTCGATTGTCTGCATATCTCCAACTGCTCCAGCAAGAGTCATAAAATCCCAACCGTCAGAATCAAACGACACAATTATTGTAGTATTATCAGTTATATATGGCAACGTACCAAGAACTAAAGACTGATTACGTCCCCCTTTTCCTTTTCCAGTTACGTGAACTGTAGTTTCTCCGCCTGCCAATAAAACTTCATGTGCATTTGTTTGCCCAATTAATTCTTTTCCAATTGTTTTTGCATTCCCTTCTAATCTATCTGTTAAAATTCTTGCATTTACTCCTAATTCTTTTGCTTTTTGTTGCATTGCATTTAAGGCTGTAACATTACTTACCATTAAAATATTTGAAACTTTTGCAAAAATATTTTCATCTTTTGGTGTTTCTTCAAAATCATTTTCTGTTAAACCTAAAGATTGCAGTTGATATTTTGCAAGAATATTTTGCATTTCTTCTTTTGTTGAGGGGTCTTTAACCGTTGGTCCTGAAGCAATAACAGATAAATCATTTCCTGGAACATCGGAAAAAATTAAGCTAACAACACTTGCAGGAAATAATTTTTTTGCCAGTTTTCCTCCTTTAACATCTGAAACATGTTTTCGTATAACATTCATCTCAGAAATTGCTGCTCCGCTTTTTAAAAGTGCTGCATTAAGATTTGTTAACTGTTTTAAAGAAAGAGTTTTTGGTTTTTCAAATAAAACCGACCCTCCCCCGCAAATTACTACTAAAACTAAATCCGTTG
>JAKAEF010000062.1 GCA_021820025.1 bacterium
TATGTTTGTGCTTTGGCCGGGACTTTTTCAAATGCTGTATATTCCATAGTAATGAATTTTTGTTATTTGGAAGCAGAATAATATAAGAAAAAAATTTATGCAATAACCTGTAATATTTTGCTTGGTTTAAATTGGCGACCTACTTTTGCAATTTCTTTGTCTCCGACTTTTACAATATCTGCTGTGTAATCATTATTCCCCTTTAACAATGCTGAGCCCACGCCATACATATCAACAGGCGTTGATTCTTTTTCAAATGTTTCTATTTTTTCTGCAGTAAATCCTCCTGAAACAATAATTTTTACATTATTAAAACCATTATTGTCTAATGCTTCTCTAACATTTTTTATAAGTGCAGGATTAACCCCGTTTAAATTTTTTTCTCCTTTGTCTGCTCTTTCTTGCAACGATTTATCTATTAATTTTTCTGAAGTATCAATTCTAATTCCATATAATTTATCTTTAAGAGCAGTTGCAACGTCTAAAGATGTTTTTATGCAGTCATTGTCAAAATCTACAAGAGTAATTAACGGAACGTCTGGGTATTGTTTGGCAAAAGCTGTTGCTGCATCTATTGTGCTGCCATGATGAACTGCAATTAATGCGTGTGGAATTGTCCCAATACCTTTTTTATTTACCCAATATCCTTGTGCATCTGTTGCAACTCCATTTACTCCTGCAAGTGTTGCTGCGTAACCGTCACCTTCTTGGTTAGCAAAGTAATCAAATCTATCTGCGAAGAAAATAATTTCTTTATTCCCTGCAGCTTTTACCACTTTTTTTGTGTTAGTTGCAATTAATGTGCGTCTTGCCATAATTCCCAAATAGACAGATTCCAAATGTGCAAAGTATGCGTAAGGGCCAGTTATATGCATTACCGGTTCCCAAGGGGCAACTTCTGTCCCGTCTTTTACTGCTTCTACTTTTATTTCATTCCATTTATTTATCCAATTGTTGTTTTCAAAATAACCGGTGCAGTTTTTTAAAAGTTCTGCAACTTCATCTACTCCACAAACTATTGCTTTATTTTTTTGAAAAATCTGCATGGTTACTGTTTGTAAATTATTCTCCTGCAATAAAATTTTTTGCGTTCTTGTAAAATACACAGCAGAATAAAAACCGTATCTAATTTTTTCAATTTGTTCTTGTATAAAAAATTTCATAATTCTATTATACCAGTCTTTATATATGTAAAAATAAATCTTCAAGAATTATTCGCATTGCAACATTTGTTGTAGATGCCAATGTGAGCGCTTCTTGAAATCGTTTTATCTCTTCCGCTTTTTCTATTGCCGAATGGCTTTGAGAAACTTGTTCTATCATTTGTTCTCGCAAAAGATGTATTGCAATCGTGAGAAAAGAAATTGCTTCTATTTTATCTTCTGCTAATTTTTGTGCAATTGCTAATTTTTCTCCAATTGGTGCGTTTATTATTTTTTCTAGTTCTTTTTTTATTTCTTCTTTTTGTTTTATGGCTACATCTTGCTGATTATCTAAGATTTCTATTTTGCATCGAGATAAAATAGTTGGAAGTAATAATTTTTCACTTGTTGCAAGTAGCACTACAGTTGTATTTGCAGGTGGTTCTTCTAAAACTTTTAGTAAGGAATTTTGTGCTTCTGTACTTGCTGTTTGGATGCTTGAGATAATTAACGCTTTTTCTAAACTTTTTAATGGTTTTAAATATAATTTTTTTTGAATTGTTCGAATATCTTCTATGCCGATTGCATTTTCTGACTCAACAATGGTTATATCTACAATATTAATTCCCTTTGCCAAAAATAAATTTTTGGCATGCTCTTTTGCTTTTTGCTGATCGCTACTAATAAGAAGAAGGCTTATCATTGTTCTTGTATTATACGAAATTGTTGTGTACGATAATAGTAATGCCCGCTCAAGATACAACAATGTATCCACAGCCTGTGGGTGATTCTGCAGTTGTAGATCAACCACAAGTACCACCTGTTCCTCAAGAAGGAACAGAACAAGCTGTGGCAGAACAAGCACCAGTTGAAGAAACGATTCCTCAAGAACAACCAGGTTTGGCTCAATATGAACAATTGCCTCAATCCCCACAGCCGGAAACCCAGGAAGTTTCTCAAGAAAACCAACCCGAAACGCAGCCTCAAGAATTTCAACCTGTTTCCAGTAGTTTTCTTAGTAGTAGCTCGGAAGCATTACTTAATGAATTATTTGCAGAGCATACGATAACCCAGCCGCAAATAGATGAACTTAAAGCAAAAAGTGCTTCTTCTGGAACATCAATTGAGGCGCTGTTAGACCAATCCAATATTGTCCCTGAAGAGAAATTAGCAGAAGCAAAAGCCAAACTTTTAGGAGTTCCTTTTGTCTCTTTGGTATCTACTTCTTTTTCACCTGAGGCGTTAAGTTTTATTCCGAGAGCAGTTGTTGAGCGATTTCACGTGATTCCATTTTTGTACGATGACAAAACAAAAATTCTATCTGTTGCTATGGCAAATCCTGCAGATATTGAAGCATTACAGTTTATTAGACAGAAAACAGGATTACCTATTAAAGCGTATGCTGCTTCCCCTGCCGATGTTGAACATGCAATTAATACCCAATATAGACAAGAGTTGGTTGGAGAAGTTGGAAAAGCAGTTAAAGAAACACAGCAATTAAAAGAAGAGACAAAAACAGTAAGCAGTAAGCAGATTGGTGAAATTATTAAGGAAGCTCCAATTGCAAAAATTGTCTCAACAATTCTTGAGTATGCAGTTACTTCTCGTGCTTCTGATGTGCATATAGAACCAATGGAAGATTTTGTACGAGTTCGTTATAGAATTGATGGTATTTTATATGATCGTTTATCTCTTCCAAAAAGTGTGCAGGAAGCTGTTATTTCTCGTATTAAAATTCTTTCTGAAATGAAGATTGACGAACATAGAATTCCTCAAGACGGCCGTTTTAATTTTAAAGTTGAAGATAAAGAAGTTGATCTTCGTATTTCTGTTTTGCCAACCGTTCATGGAGAAAAGATTGTTATGCGTTTGCTTAGAAAATCAGGAGGAATTCCAACTCTGGCAGAATTGGGTCTTGGAGGAACAGCACTAAAAAATCTAGAAACACAAATGTTAAGGCCTCATGGCATTATTATTGTTTGCGGACCTACTGGTTCCGGAAAAACTACAACTTTATATTCTGTACTTTCAAAGCTTAACACGACAAGGGTAAATATTATGTCACTAGAAGATCCGGTTGAATACGAAATTGCTGGAGTTAATCAGGTACAAATTAATCCTGCAGTCGGACTTACTTTTGCATCAGGACTTCGTGCGTTTTTGCGTCAGGATCCTAACATTATTCTTGTTGGAGAAATTCGTGACGGTGAAACAACAGAGCTTGCAATTCAGGCTTCTCTGACCGGTCATTTGGTTTTCTCTACATTGCATACATCAACTGCTGCGGGAGCACTACCGCGTTTAATTGATTTAGGGGCAGAAAGCTTTTTGCTTGCTTCTACAATGAATGCATTAGTTGGACAACGTATTATCAGAAAAATTTGTGAGCATTGTAAAACAACTTATACTCCACCACCTGCAATTATTGAGGAAATGAAAAATATTTTAGGGCCTTTATTTCCGAAAGAGGAAAATATTAAGCTATATAAAGGAACAGGATGTAATGAATGTGGAGATTCTGGATATTTTGGTCGAGAAGGTATTTTTGAAGTATTGCCTGTTACAGAAAAGATTGCTCATTTGGTTTTGCAGAAATCAGATAGTGATACCATAGAAAAGCAAGCAAGAGAAGAAGGAATGATAACCATGAAGCAGGATGGATATTTGAAAGTATTACGCGGAGAAAGTACTATAGAAGAAGTGCTGCGTGTGGCACAAGAATAATATGGATATACGAGAATTACTTGATACAACAGTTAAAAATAATGCATCTGATTTGCATTTAATTCCAGATATTCCTCCTTCTTTACGTATTGACGGAGAACTGGTTATGTTAACCAACTTACCTCCTCTAACTAAAGAATCAGTTGATGAAATGATTGGTTCAATTGTAACGCCCGAACAAAAAGAATTACTTTCAACAAATAAGGAGCTTGATTTTTCCGTTGCCTATGGAGGCGGAACTTTTGGTGATATTGGGCGCTTTCGTGTAAATGCTTATTATCAAAGGGGCGTTTTGTGTGCAGCACTTCGTTTTTTACCAAAAAATATTCTAACAATAGAAGAACTACATTTGCCCAAGATTTGTCATAGTTTTGCAGGACTCAAACAAGGTTTGGTTTTGGTAACAGGACCAACGGGACAAGGAAAATCCACCACTCTTGCCTCAATGGTTAATGAAATTAATAGCAGTAAAGCATCGCATATTCTCACTATTGAAGATCCGGTTGAATATATGTACCCGCAAGGAAAAAGTATTATTTCACAACGAGAAATGAAAACAGATACACATTCTTGGATTATGGCTCTTCGTTCTGCACTTCGTGAAGATCCAGATGTTGTGCTTATTGGAGAAATGAGAGATTCAGATACTATGGCTGCAGCAATGACCATTGCAGAAACAGGCCATTTGGTTTTCTCTACATTGCATACCAACTCTGCTGCACAAAGTGTCGATCGTATTATCGATTCATTTCCAGAGCATCAGCAAGCACAAATTAGAACGCAATTGTCTTTTGTTTTAAAAGGCATTGTCTCTCAAAGACTTCTTCCACAACTTGGAGGAGGTCGTATCCCAGCCGTTGAAGTTTTGGTTGGAACTCCTGCTATTGCAAGTAATATCCGAGATGGAAAAACACATTTAATTGATTCTGTTATTCAAACATCTCAAGATGTTGGAATGATTACGTTGGAATCTTCACTTGCTCAATTAGTTTTGGCAGGTGCAGTAAGTCTTGAAACAGCAAAGAGCTATGCATTGCATCTTGATGAATTCTTACGAATGCTCGGATAACGTCTATGAAACTTTCCTACAAAGCGACCACACAAGATGGGAAAATACAACAAGGCGAAATTGATGCAAAAGACATTAATGAAGCCGTTTTCTATTTACGCAATAAAGATCTTGTCCCAATAAGTGTTGTAGAACAAAAAGAATCAAAATTTACCGTTAACGATTTACTCAAATCTCGTGCTTCTGGAAATGATCTTGTATTGTTTACCAGACAAATGTCTTCAATTTTAGCTTCTGGCCTTACGCTTATGCAGGCGTTACTTATTTTAAAAGATCAGATTCAAAATCCAGCAATGAAAGAAATTGTTAATGGAATAATTTCAGAAGTACAGGAAGGAAAATCTTTTCATGAAGCAATTGCAAAGTATCCAAAAGTATTTTCTTCTATTTATGTTTCTTTAATTACTGCAGGAGAATCTTCCGGTTTTCTGGACAAAATTTTAAGCCGTTTGGCAGACAATTTGGAAAAAGATCAAAAATTAAAAAGCACCATAAGCTCTGCGCTCTTGTACCCGGTAATTGTTGTTATTTTAATGGTTGTAGTTATGGTTATTATGATGATTTTTGTTGTGCCGCAATTAACAGGTTTATATAGTAACTTAAATATTCCTTTACCCTTTGCTACACAAGTTGTTATTGGATTATCTGGTTTTGTAACAAATTTCTGGCCATTGGTTTTGGGAATGATTGCTCTTGGTGCTATTTTATATAGAAGATGGGTTTCTACTGATTCTGGACAGCTTCTGCGAGATGAGCTTGCATTACGAATCCCCTTGTTTGGAAATTTAATTGAATTATCTATTCTTACCGAATTTTCCAGAACATTTGGTTTACTTGTTGGTGCTGGAACGTTAGTAGTGCAGTCATTAATTGAAACAGCAGATGTTGCCGGAAATAAGGTTTATAAAAATGCAATTGTTGATGTCTCTAAAAGAGTCGAAAAGGGTATTACTATTGGAGATGCAATGTCTACATATGGAATTTTTCCGCCTATTTTGGTACAAATGGTAAGAATTGGTGAACAAACCGGTAAACTTGATGAATCATTACTTAAAGTATCTGAATATTTTGAGAGAGAGTTAGAAGGAAAAGTAAAGGGCTTAACGACTGCTCTTGAGCCTTTTATTATGATTGTTTTAGGTATTGGTGTTGCTTTTCTTATCGTGTCAATTATTACGCCAATTTACAATCTAACCTCGTCTATACAATAGAAATATTTTGTGGCTATTTCCCCACTTGACAGCAAGTAAAAAAAT
>JAKAEF010000063.1 GCA_021820025.1 bacterium
ATGGTGCATATGTTTCTACACCTGTCCAAATAAGTAAAACAAGCAGTAGTATGATTACCAATCCAACTAATTTTTTCATAATTCTTTGTCAAATTATATTACTGCAACAGTTGTATATTTGCAAACAAAACTGAAAAAAAGCTGAAAGATTGTCTGAGAAGATTACTTAAGAAGTTCTTTAATTCCCGATTCAAGTTGCAAATCTTCTAGTGGATTTTTAGGATCAAGAGCAACTTTAACATCTGGAGTTAAACCTTTTCCATTAACCCAAGTCCCTTTTGGAGTAAGCCATTTTGCAATTGTTACATGAAGTCCAGCACCTTGTCCCAAATCTAATGCCTGTTGTACAGTCCCTTTACCATAAGATTGTTCTCCAACAAGAGTAGCTCGACCATAATCATGCAATGCTCCTGCAACAATTTCTGAGGCAGATGCAGAACCACCATTTATTAAAACAATAAGCGGAATCTGTAACAATTGTCCATCTCTTGTTACAGAAAGAGTTGTTGTTTGCCCATTTCCTGCGTCTTCTGTAACAACGGCTTTTCCTTGAGGTAAAAATTCTCCTGCAATAAAGGTTGCATCGGTTAAGTACCCACCTGGATTATTTCGTAAATCTAAAATCATCCCTTTAACATCTGGTTGTTGTTTTAATTCTTTTGAAAGCTGCGTAATAAGTGCAGTCCAATCTTGATTTGTACTATCTCCAAATTGGCTCAACTGAACATACATAACTTTTTGATTACCAAATTGTTGTTTAAATTGATCACTTAAATTATCTATGTCTTTTACAGATTTTATCCAGCCCAAAACACTTTTAACAGTAATTGTATCTCTGGTAATAGAAATGCTTGCTGTTTCTGTACTCCCCTTATGAATAATTCCTAATATAACTTGCGAACCTTTTGGCCCTCTAATTTTTTCTACTGCCTGTTGTAGACTCCATCCTTGTGTGGAAGCATCGCCTACTTTAACAATCTCATCTCCTGCTTTAATTCCAGCTTTCTGAGCAGGGCTGCCATCTAAGGGAGCTATAACAACAATTTGCTTATCTTTAAGCCCTAATTCTGCACCTATGCCTTCAAATTTTCCAGCTAATTGTTGTTGAAAATCATTATTTTGAACAGGAGGTAAATACATAGTAAATGGATCTCCCAAACTTTGTACCATGCCGGTAATTGCGCCATTAAGCATTTTCTGAGGATCTAAAACTTGTTTATTGTAGTAAAGCGCATCTAATCTATTCCATACATCCCAAAACTGAGACATATCAACCGTTGATAGTGAACTTGGAGGTTCTTTATTTACAATAGAAACTTGCGGTTTATAGTTTTTCCAATCAAAAGAAACCTTTTGAGTTCCAACAAAAAAACCAAGTAAAAAAGCTATTCCAATAATGAGCAGCAATTGTAGCTTATTGGTTCGCATAGGATTGTATTATTATAAAGAAAGAACATTGGTCTTGTCTACCAGGGGTTTTTATTACTCTTTGGATACAAATGGCAATAATGCCAAATGTCGAGCATATTTAACAGCCAATGTAAGTTGTTTTTGATGCTTTGCGCAAATTCCTGTTCGGCTTCTTCCCATAATCTTGCCTCTCTCTGTTAAGAACCGTTGCAACATTTCTACATCAGAAAACCACGGTGTCTTGTTTTCTTCACAGAAAGGACACTTTTTTGGTGTTGCCATTACTTTTCTTCTTGGTTTCATTATTTTTTTTGCCATATATTTTTAGAAAGGTATATCATCTGGTGATACATCCTCTACTGCCTCTGCTTGCTTCTTTGCTGGTTTTGCTACTTTTGGAGCTTCAGTTGGCACTTCTGCCTCTTCTTCTCCTACTGGCTTTTTACTAGATAGAACAATCATATCATCTGCAACAATTTCTGTTGTAGATTTTTGTTGTCCGTCTTGAGTTGTATAACTTCTTGTTGCCAATCTTCCGTGAAAATAAACTTTTGATCCTTTGGAAAGCAATTGTGCACATAATTCTGCCAACTTATTCCAAACTACAACTCTATGAAATTCTGTTTCTTCTTTTTTCTCTCCTGTATCTGTTGTCCAACTTCTGTTTGTTGCCAAACCCAAAGTACAAACTGCTGTTCCGGTTGGTGTATATCTCAATTCCGGATCTCGTGTTAAATTTCCAATTAATTGAACAGAATTCAAACTTCTTGCCATACCTTATTTTCTTACAACCAAATATCGTAAAATTGCTTCGTTAAGTAATACTTTTCTGTCAAAATCAGAAGGCATTGTTTCGCCTTCTACTTCAAAATCATAGTAAAAACCTGTTAATTCTCTACTTATTTTGTATTTAAGAGCTTTACTTCCCCACTCTTTTTCACTTTTAATTTTCATGCCCTTAAGTAGTTCTTTTACAGCATCAACAGCCTTTTTTCGGGCTGCTTCTGCAACTGGTCTTACTATTAATACTATTTCGTATGTTCTCATTAGTCTATGTATTTTACCACGAAAAAATGCTTACTGGCAAGTAGGATCACAAAAGTAGCTACTTACTTCTCTTGAATTTTACTCTAGGACTTGATATAATTCCCTTTTAAATTATGCAGCGACCACCCTTCAACACTCGTCGTGAGTATGATTTACCAAGGGTAACCCCCAAAGTTGAACCTGGTATGCTTTCTCCGCAAGAATTACCAAATAGAATAACCTCTTTCCCAATTGAAGGTTTATTTAAGCTAGGTCAACTTGATGGAGGAACTATTTCTTTAGCAGAGCTACTTGAGCAATCACAACTCCCCCACCACAAGCTTATAGCACAGCTAAGCAGATCTGTAACTATGCCTGAACATATTCCTCAACTTATGCAAATGGACCAACGTATTCTCCAAAGTGCCTTACTTATTCGGGCGCTAGATAAAGGTATGCAAATAGAAGACGGGACACAAAATCTTTCTCTAAGACAAAAATTCGCTTTTTTTATACTTATTAATAATGATGAGGCAAGAAACATGAGCGGGCAATATAATTGGTATCCTACAGGAATAAGTTCTGATCTCTATCTTGATGCTAGGCAAGAAGCCAGAATATTTAATGGAAGATACCAAAGATTTACCCAATATTTCGATACACTTTGGCAAATTTTTCAATCCAGACCTAATATTCTTGTTTATAAAACAAGAGGCCATGGGTTTGCAGAGCAATTATCTCCAACTGTTGGAACATTTACCGAATATGATTTTTGGGTTATGCAGCAAATACAAAAAAGCATTACGACAAGAGGAGTAAATTTAACACAGCTTGCATTAGAAGCACCAGATGAATTTAGAATGGTTTATAGAGGAAGATTTTCTGGATTTAGAACAATTGAGCCAAGAAGCAATGAAGAATTAGAACTTGCTTTTGATGCCTCCTACAGAAAATTACATGATGAATTTGAAATGTTTACTCAAGGAGTTAAACAAGAACGAGAAGCAGCACTTGTTTCCAAAATACGAGGCTATTTTTATAGAGGACCAAATAAAACGGTAACATTAACAAGAAGTGTTGAAACAATTGCCAGAGAATGTGGAGTAACAGTCCAAGCAGTATATCCTCATTTAGAAACAATAAAGGGAACTTTTTTAAGAAGAGGAGAAACCTTTGTCTCTCCGGTTAGCATTGAGCAAAGAACAATAGATATTGCAGAAATGATTGCAGATGCAATACAGCAATTAGACCAACCAGGCCATATATTTAGATATGGCCATTATGGACCAACAGAATTAAGTAGTTTTATAACTCAACAGCTAACCCAAGTTGAAGCAACCCATTCTCTTTTTGGTCAAACTATTGGAATTGGAACTGTTTCAAGAATTATTACAGATTACATGGCTGCATCTAACCCAATCCGAACTCAATTTCCACATGTTAGAGATTTAATTCCAGAAGTTAGGTATGCAGCAGATTTACAAGAAAGAGCATATATAGTTGCAGAAGATTTAGCAGCAGAACTGCAAAGAAGAGGTTTTACCCTAACAGCAATGTGGAAAGATAGATTACTTTATACAGGAAAAAGTGATTTTGAAGCAGCCTCTTTAGTAAACGATCTTGTGAGATCACTTGGTCTTTCTAAAGGAGAAGAGACTCATCTTATGAAAAATGCTAGAAGAGATTTGCGAGCTGGATTAGAACTTTTACCAATTACGCCCCAATCTTAAACTCAACTACATCTCCGTCTTGCATAATATAGTCTCTTCCCTCTTGTCTTGCTTTGCCGTTTTCTCGTGCACCTTTCCAACCGTTAAATGCTACAAAATCATTGTATCCAACAATTTCTGCTTTAATAAACTTTTTAATAAAATCTGTATGAATCTCCCCTGCTGCCAATTGTGCAGTTGAGTCTTTTTTAATTGTCCAAGCCCTAACCTCTTTTTCTCCGCAAGTTAAAAAAGAAATAAGTCCCAAATTTGCATATGCTTTTTGAATTAATCTTTCTAAGCCCGATGCTGTTAATCCTAAATCTGCTAAATATTGTTTTTGCTCTTCTTCTGTTAATTCTGACAATTCTGATTCAATTTTGGCACAAATAACAACGCATTTTTCTTTTTCTACTCCCAAAATTCCTGCATACTCTGCAGCTATTTTTTCTATAGATTCTGGGTTGTAATCTGTTTCTGCAACATTTAACACAATAATTTCTTGTTTACTAGATAGTAACCACAAATCTTTTATTGCTTCTTTTTCTTCTTCTGTTAAAGTTACTGTTCTGGCAGGTTTTCCATTATTTAATGCAGCTAAAAATTTTTCTGCTGCGCTCTTTTTTTGTGGTTCTATTTTTCTATTTTCCAAAACTTTTTGCAGAGTTTGAATATCTGACAACATTAATTCTGTTTCTATTGTTTCGTAATCACTTTTTGGGTCAACTGCACCCTCTTTTATAATATTTTCATCTTCAAATGCTCTTACAACATGTGCAATAGCATTAACTTCGCGAATATGAGACAAAAATTTATTACCAAGTCCTGCCCCTTCACTTGCTCCCTTTACCAATCCTGCAATATCGACAAATTCTACAGTTGCTGCTTTTATTGGTGGAAAAGAATCCATTTTTTCTTCTTGTTTGGTAATTTCTGCTAATTTTGTTAAACGAGAATCTGGAACAGGAACAATTCCTACATTTGGTTCTATTGTGGCAAATGGATAATTTGCAGCTAAAGCCTGCTGCTTTTTTAACAGTGCATTAAACAACGTAGATTTCCCTACATTTGGTAATCCAACAATTCCTACAGATAGATTCATAACCAATATTTTAGCATATCATTGACAATCATTCATACTTACCTTCATACTAAGTTTGGACTATGAAAAAAGGAAAGCAGCGACAAATCCCTCTAAGTTCTAAAACAATTATTCTTCTTATAATCCTAGCAGTTTACGATTTCTTGTTAATACAAGCTCTAAGCCCTGTACTTTGTACATATAAATTTTGCACAAACATATCAGATAATTTCATTACTTTTGTTTTCACTTCATTGCCTGCATTAGTGATTATATTAAATATAATGATTGTTATACTTTATAAACTATTTCTGAAGTTTATAAAAGCGATAATTCGCTCAAGAAAATTTCTTTTTATCTTAATTCCTCTCTTTTTTGTACTATTAGCAATTGACGTACTTATACTGCACAACATCTTTAACCCTGTACCTTGTCTCCCTCCTGCATTTTGTGCTCCTATCAATACCCAAATAACATTAAATGAGGTGGAACTATTTTTAGTAGCTATTTTCTTTTGTGATTTAATGATAGCTACAATTTATGCTGGTATGGCAAAGCTTATCAAAATGATATTCAACAGGTTGCATAGACAATAAAAGTATAAATGTGAGATATTTTTTCTTTGATTACCTTTAGATAATTATTTATTTTTATCTAGTGTATCTTCTGATCTTATAAAGATCAAATATCTGTTAATTTCATTTTTTCTGGATAGAGAAAATTTTTAAAATGCTTCTAATGCTTTTTTATTTTTTTCTAAAGCATGTTTAAATTTTTTAGGTATAAGAATTTCTCTAAAAGATGTATCTATACCAATAATAAAGTCTACCTTATCTCCAACTTATAGGTTTGTTGCTTTAAGCATAATCCCATTTATATACAATCTCCATGCCCTT
>JAKAEF010000064.1 GCA_021820025.1 bacterium
GCTTCTGATGATAACATTCTCGTAACTGGAATTCCTGTCCATTTGCTTACTACTTTTGCAATATCTTCTTCATCAACTTCTTCTCGCAATACTTTTTCCTCAGTTGGAATTTTATCCCACTCAGCTCTGAGGACAGATAATTCTTTTTCTATCTCTGGAATTTTTCCATATTTAATTTCTGCTGCTTTTTCCAGTAATATTTCTCTTTCTGCTTGCTCTAATTCTATTCGTAATGCATCTAACTTTGCTCTATATTCCTGAATTTTTTGAATAATATCTTTTTGTTCTCTCCATCTTTTTTCCAATGTTTCTGCTTTTTCTTTAAGCTCTTTAATATGTACTTCTTCTTGTTCTTTTTGTGCTTTAGCAATCTCGGTTTTTTCTTTTTTTAATGCTGTAACAGTAATCTCTCCTTGTGTAATTTTTCTTTTTAACTCGTCTAATTCTGCAGGCATACTTTCTGCTTCAATTTTTATAGCTGCTGCTGCCTCGTCTATTAAATCAATTGCTTTATCTGGTAAAAAACGTTGAGGAATATATTGTGCAGAAAGTTTTGCAGCTGAAAGTAATGCATTATCAGTAATACGAATACCATGGTGCAATTCATATCTTTCTTTAATACCGCGAAGAATAGAAATTGTATCTTCAATAGTTGGTTCTTCAACTAATACCTGTTGAAAACGTCGTGCAAATGCAGGATCTTTTTCTATATATCTGCGATATTCATTAACAGTAGTTGCACCAATCATGCGAAGCATTCCACGAGCTAGAGAAGGCTTTAAAATATTTGCCGCATCAACAGATCCTTCAGATGCTCCCCCGCCAATTATTGTATGTAATTCATCTATAAAAATAATATATTTTCCGTTTCCTTCTTCAATTCCTTTAATAACACTTTTTAAACGTTCTTCAAATTCTCCTCTAAATTTTGCACCTGCCAGTAAAGCTGCAAAATCCAAAACCAATAACTCTTTATCTTTTAGCGTTGTCGGAACAGAACCTTCGATAATTTTTGTCGCTAAGCCTTCCACAATAGCGGTTTTCCCAACACCCGGATCTCCAATTAACACTGGATTATTTTTTGTTCTTCTGGATAGAATTTGCATTACTCGTCTAATTTCTGATTCACGTCCGACAACTGGATCAATTTTGCCTGATCTTGCCAAAAGAGTTAAATTTGTGGTAAATTTTTTTAAGGCTTCTTCAGGAGAAACCGGCTTTAATAATTCTTCAATTCCATCAGTCATATTTTTATAATAGCACAATTAGCAAACTTGTCAAGAGAGTGCTAATATGACCGCTGGAGAATTTTTAAATCTATTTTGATTCTATATAAAACATTTTAATCCATGATATAATTATTTAGTAATCTATATGGCAAAGTACGGTAAAAAAACGCAAGAAGAAGTAGAAAAGCAGCTCCATAAGCATAAAACGCAAGGAAAATGGAAAAGCAGAAAACTGGCTTTATCTGAAGCACGAGAAAAAGGATATAAGACCCCTCCTCCCAAAAAATAAGGTATACTTATACTATGTTCTTCTTTAAATCAAATATCCCTTCTGTTTCTGTTGAGAAAGCATTTGAAGAACTTTCTCCTCACAGCAATATTGTTTTACTTGACGTGCGTGAGCCATTTGAATATCAAGAAGGACATATTAGTAATAGCATTATATTACCTTTATCAGAAATTAAACAAAAAGTTGTAGCTCTTGTTCCGCGAAAAGATACTCCAATCTTTGTGTATTGCAGATCTGGCAATAGAAGTACAAAAGCAGCTCACCAACTTATACATCTTGGGTACACAAATGTATTTAATATTACAGGAGGTATTCTGGAATGGTCTCAAAAAAATTTTCCTATAGAAAAATAAACTTATTTTTCTTATAAAGTTATTATGTGGACAAAGCATATCTCATTTCTTTCTGCTGTCGCCATTTTTTTAATCGGGCTAGGATTTTATTTATATAGTATTCAACAGAAACAGCTTGTTTATAATTCAAATTCACCGACTATAAATGTTGTTCTTGGAGACCAGACCAAAACTGCGGACTGTATTATAAAAAATGCTTTGCCTGATTCTTCTTGTACCCCGGGGGCTATTTTCCCAAATGCTACTAAAGAGCAAATCTGCACTTCGGGCTATTCTTCTTCTGTTAGAGACGTTTCTGTAACAATAAAAAAACAGATTTATGCAGAATATGGACTTACCTATCCGCAGGCAAGAGGAGCATATGAAGTCGATCATTTTATTTCGCTGGAACTTGGAGGGAGTAATGACATAAGTAATTTATGGCCAGAAGCTGCAAACCCAAAGCCTGGTTTTCATGAGAAAGACATGGTTGAAAATTATTTACATGACCAAGTTTGTAGTGGAGACATGAGTTTACAGGAAGCTCAAAAAGAAATTTCCACCAATTGGCTTGCAGTATATAATAAAATTAAATAATTTGACACTGCAAAAAAAACGATTCATAGTATAAGAGATGCCTAAATTACAAAAGAAAAAACAATTTTCTATATTTAAACTATTGGCCTCCCTTCTTCTTCCCTTCATTGCTGCAGTCATAGGTTCTTTATTTACCTTCTCTGCAATTCCATCATGGTATCAAACGCTTCATAAACCAATATTTACTCCCCCAAATGGCATTTTCGGGCCAGTTTGGACAATTTTATATATTTTAATGGGAATTTCTTTTTTTCTTGTATGGCAAAGCAAAAATAAAAAAAATAAACTTCCTGCTTATTATCTCTTTTTTATACAATTAATTTTAAATGCTCTCTGGTCAATTATTTTTTTTGGACTTCATGCATTATTTTCTTCTGTTATTTGTATTCTTGCCTTATGGATGTTTATTTTTTTAACCATCTTATTCTTTTATAAATTCTCTAAAACAGCAAGTGTTTTACTTATTCCCTATATTTGCTGGGTAAGTTTTGCATCACTATTAACATTTTTTATTTACTCCTTAAATAAGTAATTAAATTACCTTGACACTATTTTTTGGCATGCCATAATAAATAAGCAATGAAAATCCATATACCAACGGTTTTATTTTTTAGTGTCATTGGAATTCTTCTTCTAACAGGGACTGCTTATTTGTATCAAAGCTCACAAAATGCATTCTTTGCTAAACCATCATCTTCTTCATCAAGCGCTTCGCCATCTGCACAATTATTACAAGGCAAATATAATTGCAAACTTAGCCCAGCCACAGATGTAACAACAACTGCTTATATTGATAACGGGAATATCCGTGCAGACAGCATTGTAGGGAAAGATAAGCAGCCAATTAATGTTCTTGTTAAGAATGAAACTCTGTATATTTGGAATCCAGATACAAAAAAAGGAAATACAAAAAAATATCCAGGTGTTATGAATATTATTTCCCAATTAATAACTCCTTATGAGAAATCATGCAAAAAAACAGATATCTTTCCTGAAAATATATTTACTATCCCTCAAGATATTGTATTTTCAGAAGCTTCCTCAAATAATCCGCAAACAATTATTCAAAATAATTTAAAATAATTTATGAATAAAGAAGAACAATATATTTATGATGAGAGTGCAGAGATAAGTATTGGAGAAAATCCAACTTGGGTCGTTAAAATGGCAGAGGCATTTCCTGCATTCCATAGTAAAAATTTTAATTGGTATTTTTGGGGACAACTAGTATCCCTAATTGGAACCTGGCTGCAAACAGTTGCACAAGGTTGGCTTGTTTTACAATTAACAAATTCTGCATTTTTAATTGGTCTTGTAACTGCTTTATCAACTCTGCCATCGCTATTATTCTCTCTTTTTGGAGGAGTAATTGTAGATAGACTATCTAAAAAAAATATTCTTCTTTTTACGCAATGGTCTTCTATGATTTTGGCATTTATTTTAGGTATTTTAACGGTTATGAAACTTATTACAGTTTGGGAGATTGCTGTACTTGCATTTTTACTTGGCATCATTAATGCGTTGGATATCCCAGCAAGACAAGCATTTATTGTAGAGCTTGTAGACAAAGAAGGCATTGCCTCTGCAATTGCGTTAAATGCGGGTGCATTTAATGCAGCTCGTGTGGTAGGGCCAGCAGTTGCTGGATTTTTAATTGCAATTATTGGAACAGGAGGTGCTTTTATTTTGAATGCCGTAAGTTACATTGCTGCAATAATTAGTCTTATCTATATAACATCAAAATTTACTCCTGCTAAAGAGCATCCACACCCTTTAAAAGCAATTAATGATGGATTAAAGTATTCTTTTTCACATCCAATTATTAGAACACTGCTTATTTTCACTGGTATTGTTTCTATTTTCGGCTGGTCATACACAACAATTATGCCTATTATTGCTCAAAATACATTTCATCTAGGAGCAGCTGGTCTTGGCTACATGTATGCAGCTAGTGGCCTTGGAGCATTAATTGCAACAATTCTTGTCTCTGCTTTATCAAAAAAAGTGAAACCACTGGTATTTATTGTTGGAGGAAACACACTTTTTGCAATAAGTCTTATTTTATTTTCATTAACTAATTCTATTATTATTGCACTACCGTTATTATTTTTGTCAGGAGTAGGTCTTTTAGCAGAATTTGCAACAATTAATACAACTATCCAGCATATGATTTCCGATAATATGCGAGGAAGAGTTATGAGTATCTATTCTTTAATGTTTTTGGGATTGTTCCCGGTTGGAAATTTTGAGATAGGATACGTTGCTGAGAAATTTGGTTCAAGTTTTGCAATGATTTTGGGAGCTGTTATTACATTACTTTTTGGAATATTTGTGTATACAAGACGACATAATATTAGAGAAGCACAAAAACAATACGATACAGTATAAATTATTTTGTTGGCAAAATACTCATGCTGATTTCTTTAATTTTCTCATCTTCTCCAACTTCTTCTGTAATAAAAAATTGTCCCTCATTTTTTATAATTTCCTTAAAGCAGTAATTCAAATCATCTACTAATTCGTGTTCACTAGTTAATACGTTATCTTTATCCATCCAAATTAACTCTCCTTCTTTCACGTAATTTCCATGAGGTATATTTAAAGTTGGAACTTCTATTTTAAAGAAACACATAACCCAGTCTTGTGGATAACCACCATGCAATTTTATTATTCCAACAAATTGAATATTATTTAGAGAAACCTCATATCCTGTTTCTTCTTTTGTCTCACGAATTGCAGCATCTAAATAATTTTCTCCTGGTTCTAACTTTCCACCAATCCCATTTAATTTATTTGCGTCAACTTTGGCATTAGTACTTCTTTTGAGCATTAAGTACTTACCCTCACAGTGTAAAAAATTTGTTACAGAATAAATGACGTCACGTTTTTCACTACTCATTGCCGTTCTATTTTGCCATAATACTGCCTATGTTACAATAGAACAATGAAAAGATTCTTCTATCTTACTGTTCTGCATGTGTTTAATGATGGTTTTGAAGGAAGTTTACTTTTGTTGCTACCATTTATATCTCACGAACTACATATTAATTTAGCTCAAGTCGGCATGATTGGAACTTCTGAAGGAATGATGGAGCTTTTCTTTTCTCTTCCTTCAATTTACTTTACAGCAAAATATGGCAGCATACGATTTTTACTTATGGCAATGGGAATTTATACAACCGGCTTTATCTTAACAAGTATTAGTCCTACATTATTTTTACTTTTTCTAACATTTATTATTGCAGGAATTGGTTTTGGATTATTTCATTCAATTGCTTTTGGATTAGTCTCTGAATGGTCAGAAAAAAGTACTAGAGGAAGACAATTGGCAAACTTTACTGCAAGCGGAGATATTGGCAAAATTGCACTTACAACAGCATTAACAATAATTATTGGATTTATTGGCTGGCGCTATACAGCGTTTTTATATGGATTAGCTGCACTCTTATGTTTATTGTTATTTATAAAACTTCTTTCTTCGTCAGAAAAATTTCATACAATAAAAAAATCCTCAACCGTTTCTGTTCCATTAAAAGATTTTTTTACAAATATAACATTTGTTATGGCAAATTTTGTTAATATTTTTGATACGTTAGCCAGCACATCTTTATATA
>JAKAEF010000065.1 GCA_021820025.1 bacterium
GGGATAACCTCAGATGGTGGAAGCCGAATTCAGTTTCAGGTACAGCAAATTTTTCAAAATGGAGAAGCATACATGCTTATTCCTACCGATGGCACTCAAATGGGACCAATTATGCTTAAACCTTTTGTTTATGCAGGAAATGCAAAAGATGCAGAAGCAGATAAATTGGCCTTTGTAAATCATCAACTTATTTTACAAAGATCCAATGAGGCTGGGGTATCTAGAATTCCCCAAGGACATGGATTTTTACATATAGAACAAGGTCCACAGGCAGGCTGGTATTCTATTGAATCGGCAGTACCAGGAGTAGCACTTGATACCTTTATGCAAACACATAACCTAACAGTAAAACAAAGATTACAGATTTTTGCACAAGTTGCAGAAACAATTACCGCGTTGCATCAAGTACCAACTCAACCTTATGAAGATGAAGATCCTTATATTGGTGTTGTTCATAGAGATCTTAATCCTAGAAATATTCTAGTAGCAGAAGATGGAACAGTGCATATTATTGATTTTGGAGCATCAGGTATCAATGGCATACCTACTGGACACGAAAGAGTTATGTTTGCTGTTGACGGATTTAGAGCACTAGAACAAATGAATCCTCAACAACCTGCATTAACTTCAAATGATGATTATGCATTAGGAATAATTCTGTACCATTTATTTGGAGGAGAAACAACAGATGATGCATTATTCCAAGCAGCAATTGACAACGAACAAAGTCCTCTTGTAGGGTCACCAATTTTTGAAAATCTCCGTCAAACAAACCCAGATATTGCAAATATGTTATTTTACGCAACACAAATTTCTCCAGATCTACGCGCTACAGCAGCTCAATTGACACAAGCAGCAATGAATGCAATTGCAATACGGTAATTTTATCCCTCTGTTCCAAAGTATCTATCACCAAAATCTCCAAGTCCTGGAATAATATATTTTTTGTCATTTAACGTTTCATCTACAGCTGCAGTAATTATTTGAATATTTGAGAATTGCGCATGTACTTTTTCTATCCCTTCTGGCGCACAAATTACCGTAACAATTCTCATTTCTTTAGGAGAAAATGAAGAAATTTTTTCAAGAGTTTTTATCATTGAGCCACCCGTTGCCAACATGGGGTCTGCTACAATAACAATTGAGTCTTGAGTAATTTTTGGCAAATTATTGTAATATTCATAGGCTATTGCAGTTTGCTCGTCTCTTTTTAATCCCAAAAATCCAACAGGCATTGTTGGAATAAGTTGCAAAGCAGCAGGCATCATAGAAAGACCTGCCCGTAAAATGGTGACAAATATAAAGTTCCCATGTAAAAAATTTGTTGTTGTAGGACCAATTGGTGTTTCTATTTGGGTTGCAACATAATCAGATTCTTTAAGTGCTTTAACTAATAATTGCTGAGAAATTTTATCTGCAAAATGTCTAAATTTTACAATATCGGTATTTTTATCCCGTAAATACGAAAGAGCATCTTGAGTAATTGGAGAAGTATCTATAAGAACATTTTGCACGAGATTAGTATATCAGAATAAAAAAAATTTGCAGTAATTTATATCCCAACTGTTTCTTGAGCAGTACGTAAAATTGCTATAGCTTGATTTCTTTCTTCTTCTGACAGTGCAGAAGGCAGTCCTTTAAATACTTGTGTATATGTTCTTCCGTTAAATGCCGATAACGAAATAGTGCCATTTGTATAAATATTCAAAATAGAAGATCGTTTTCTTTGTCCTGTTTCATCTAGCTCTGCTGTTTCTTCATACACACACACTCCCAATCGAATTGCATCTGGTTCTGTTTTGGCAATTGAAGCAACATTAACGGCAATTCTGCCTTTTTCTAAAATTCTCTCAACCGGCATTGCTTCACTTGGGAAAAAGCTACCGGTAAGACGTGTTTGGGATTCTAAATGTGCGGTAACGGTAGGAATAAATCCTATCCATTGGATTTCTTTCCCTTGCACAACAGAAACAGCATGTTCTTTTTGTAAATCATACAAAGCAGCAAGAATATGCACTTTTGTAATATTTCTAACACCCATCTGTGCAAGCTGGTGCGATAAATCCATACTATTTACAGGACCCAAGGCTGTATTGAGTATTGTTTGCATTGCTATTTTTAACTCTGCAATTGTTGTTTGTTCTCTTTGCCATACTATTCTGTCTCCTCTTCTCGCAAAATATAAAGGCATTGCTATATTCATAGCTGCTGCCTGATCAAAGTATTTTGCTCTTTTTGTTGCCTCTGCAGCGGCTCTAGTTTCTGGAGCTGTTATTGCAGCCATGACTTTTGTATTAAACGTTTCATCTTGACGCAAGAGGTGTAATGCTCTGGAAGAAGCTCTTCGCCTGCCCGCATCTTCTGCAGATTTTCTCCATCTTGCACGTCGTAAAATAGGACTTCTGGCAAATCTTCTTTCTTGTGCCTGTGCATTTGCTAAATTATATTTTCCTTTGAGTAAAACAGCGACATCATATTTGGATTGTTCTTCTGCCGGCAAAAGACTTCGTGCTCTTGTTAAAATTTGTCCTGTTATTTGGGTAACACGTTGGGGATATTTAGCTCCAATTTGCTTCATAATAACATGGCGTGAATCAGGAGTTGTAAAATAACGCACGGTAATATTCCATTCATGTACCGGAATTCTGTCTTGGGCATTGGTATCAAAACGTAAAATAGTATCGGTTGCCCGAAGTAAATCAAAAATCTGCTGTGGAGTTCCAAGCGTTGCTAACTGATCGGAAGATATACCATATACCCGCTTTCTCTCAGATTCAGGTAAAACTGGTAATGGAGCTCGTTCTGCTTGTCTGGGCATGTGCCAAGTGTATCAAAAAGTATCAAGAAATACAATTATAGGCTATTTTAGAGGCAAAAAGTCCCTATACAAAAGGGAAGATCATTATCTAAATACCATTTATTGTTAAACTTTACTATTTTAATTATTTTGCCATCAGATAATTTGCAGGTACCATAGGTATCTGTTTTTGTTACCAATTGCTTGCAGTCTCTAAACGCATAGTAATTTTCAAAATTGCTGTGCGCTTTTTGCACTGTAAAAAATTGATGCAGAGCAATAATTCCAAAAATAATAAATAAAATTACTGCAATAAGCATATATTCTTTTCTCATATTTTTAATATACACCTTTAATCAAGCAATTCGTTTTATTCGCAATTGTATTATTTCTTTTAACAAATCTTGAGAAATGGGCTTATCAAAAGGGACTTGTATTGCTCCTTTTGATGTTTTGTAGATTGCTAATTTGTCTTGTAATTTTTCTATTTCTTCTCCACCATATGGATAAATACTAATATGGTTTTTATGTACATAAAAACCCAAAAATGCTTTTCCTTTGTATGTTAATGCAGGCATAGCATAGCTTATTACTTCTTGTGCATCTGGAACAACTTCTAAAGCAATCTTACGAATTCTTTCTAATTCTTGTTTTTTTGAAGGGTCAAAATTTTTTATATAGTCATCTATTACTGTCATTACATGTCCATTGGGGTAGCTATTTGAAAATAATTTCCATCTAAATCTGCAAATGTTGCAATAGTTCCTTTTGGTTCTTCTCCGGGGTGATATGGTTCTGCAATTACTGTTGCGCCTGCTGCTTTAATTCTTTCAAATTCTTTTTCTACATCTGTTGTTCTAAAATTAAGCAATATTCTTTCTGGATTTTGGCTTTTGCCTTTTACTTTGTCATGAGGACCAATCATAAAATAGACTTCTCCAACTTTATATCCATAATATCCGCCTTGTTCCCATTGGGGTTTGGTTTCAAACACTTTACTATAAAATTCGTTAAGTGCTTTTGGGTCCTCAGAAAATAATAATATGGAGTCGAAGGTAAGCATAGTTGCTATGAAACAATAATAAATTTTTTTCTATTTTTTGTCAACATGAA
This sequence comes from bacterium, assembly GCA_021820025.1. Classification (GTDB taxonomy): domain Bacteria; phylum Patescibacteriota; class Microgenomatia; order Levybacterales; family UBA12049; genus PPGL01. The sequence continues at coordinate 3,911 of JAKAEF010000065.1, forward strand.
TAGTGTAAGAATTATTTTTCTAATTCTTTTTTTAAAAGCTCGAAGGTATTTCTTTTTGCCTCTTCCACACTAATTTTTGCCCCTTTTGCAGCCTTTTTAAACGTATCTTCTGTAATACTGTCAGGACTTACAACAACTGTTGGTTCATTGCAACTGCATTCATAACACATATATTATATTTTACTATATTTTGAATTATTTTTAATAATTTTTATTTGTTCTAAATGTGTTGAAATATGCCGTTTTGCAATACAAAAAATATCAAACAGCGTTACTTCTTTACCATCTTTTAATGCTTTTCTTTCCCAAGCTTTTGTTGCTAAAAGATTTAAAAGTGCAAAAGTAGATTCTCTTTGTGTTTTAAACCAATTAAGCGCTAGTTTGTAATCCTGCTTGTCATAAAACATGTTATTTGCCCATTGTTCTTGATTAAATGGAGTTAGCGTTGGATTTTCTTCTGCAATAATTCTTCTTATTCTTTCGCAAAAGATCATCTCGGTATCTGCAACATGTACAATTACCTGGTTAATACTCCATTCTGTTGGAGAAATTTTAAAATGCAGTTGTTTAGAAGAAAGATTTTTAACAGCTATTACTAACTTTTTATGAGCAGTTATATATTCCAAAAAATCTTGTTTACTGGGAACCATAACTCTAATTAATTTTAGTATACATTTTTTTATGCGGCACGCGCTCTTCTAATTTTTCCTAATGCATATTCTATTGCATGTATTGGACCAACTGTTAAAGGATTTTTTGCAAAGTTAATAATGGCTGTTTGGCGTCTAATTCGTCTCAGTCTTAGCATAACGTCTTCGCTTGTAGGAATTCCCTGAAGTTTTTCCCACCTGCCATCATCTAAACGGCGCACTTCTCCTCTTGCCTCATATTCTGCAAGGATTTCTGTAAGTAATTCCTCATATTGTTGTCTACTTCTCTCAATAAGTGTTTGAATTTTATCAGGGCGTTCTACCCGCAAATCTGCCAAATAACTAAGAGATACATATGATCCAACCAATTCACTTATAGAAAATTGCGTTTGCTGCAAACCAAGTGCCAGCCTTACTCCATCTACTCGTGCCCTATGAATAGCAGCATCTATTTCTCCCATTTTTTCATCATTTTGAGCAATTGGCCTAACGGCAACTTTTTGCATTCTTCCTGCAACATACAAGCCAAATCCACCTTCATCTGTTCTGTCCTTTTTTGCTAAAGCCCCATTGCACCCTTTTACAAAATTTTCTCTAGAAATAACAGCATATTTTACATGTATTGGAGGCTCTCCATCAGGCTGAGGAATATCTGTGTAGTAAAAATTAAAACCTAATTGGTTCAGTGCATCATGAAACCGTGCTGACCTTGGTCTGCCAAAATCATGCCCATGTTGTGGAATATTATCTCTATAAAATTGCAGCGTGTCTTCAACAACCAGTATCAAGTCATAACTGCTTGATGGCTTGGCATCTCCTGTTACGTGGGAACCATATTCAATAGCACAAACTAAATTGTCTCCTGCTCTGTTTATAGCCTCGTTTGCCAATGTTCTACTAACCCTATCAGGAAGATTTGGGTTAACATGGAGACCAGTTGCTGGTTTTGCTTCTATAGCTGTCATCGTGAGGCATTATACTACTAATTCCACAAAAAGGTAAGTTTGGATAAAACCTGAATGTCCCTAGTCAAGACAGAATTTCCATGGGAAAATTGGTAAGGAAGGTTTGTTAGTGGCATAGACAGTATTTGTTGGATATAATTGCTGTATATCAAATAAAATATGAATGATAAAAATTTTACGACCAGTTTTGTCCTTGATCAGTCTCCGGCAGAATTCTTTGAAGCTATTACTAACGTCCGCGGCTGGTGGTCACAAGAAATAGAGGGAGATACCGACAGGCTTGGTGCTGTATTTTACTACCACTATCAAGATATCCACCGCGCTACATGTAAAATAACTGAATTGGTTCGGGGAAAGAAAGTTGTCTGGCACGTTTTGCAAAATTACTTCAACTTTACAAAAGACCAAACCGAATGGACAAACACAGATATCGTTTTCGAAATTACTAAAAAGGGTAACCATACCAAACTTACCT
>JAKAEF010000066.1 GCA_021820025.1 bacterium
TATATAAATTTTATTTCTAATCTTAGGGAGTACCTCTGCAAAGTCAAGAATACTATTAAATTTATTTTCTTGAGTTTGTTCTACCCAATCTGTATGGTAAATATATTGTTTTCTGCCTCTATCATCTATACCTGTTGCTTGTAAATAACCTGTTGGAGAAGGACAAATCCACACATTTGTCCAAGCTGGGGGAATAACAAGATTTTTTATTCTTTCAAGTGTTGTATCTGTTGTAATTTTTTTGCCATCAACATCTAAATAACTAAAATCATTTCCTTGTTTTTGCCTAGAAAATCCTGCGCTTGCGTCGCTAATATAGCGTAAATCTGCTTTTTTTATTTCTTTAATAAGTTGTGCGTCAGGCTGCATTAAAAGTAATAGTAATAAAAATTTATTCTCTTGTATATAGGTTATTTCTTTACTGTTACAAAAAATTATACAAATTATTGCAATTGATAAAAAAACTTCTTACGCTAATAGAAAGGAGGTGATAAAAATGGCAAAAAGTAGAATGAATAAAAAAATGCAAGAATGCTTTACCCCACATGCAATGATGCACAGTTTATTTGGTTTGGGTTTGGGAATTTTGTTGGCTGGTCTTTTTGGAATCACAAATGTATGGCTTGGACTTATTCTTATGATTGTAGCTATAGTTTGGGATTACATGAGAAAATAGCTTGCTGGTTGCAAAATTATAAAATTTTTACTACGCTTAAAAGGTGAGATACAAAAATCCCACTTTTTGGTTTCCTGTAATTGCCATAATTTTAGGATATTTAAGTGCTCGAGTTATCTTTGTTAGTTCTTGGCTAAGTCTTATCCCTTGGGGAATTATTGGTCTTACAGCTGGATATTCTTGCAGATCTAAAAAACAAAGTTTGTTAACAGGAATTTTATACGGCTACTTTTTAACACTTTCTTTTCTTTTTTCAGGATACCAGGCAAGTTTTGCAATACCTCACATAACAAGATTTATTATTTTTAGCTTATTATTTAGTCTAATTGGAGCATTGTGTGGTTTTATTTTGGCATATATTGGATTTTTTATTCGAAAACTTACAAAATAAGTAACGAAAATTTTTATTTTTGTTTATAATTAAATTATGAAATTAAATCTTAGAGAAAAAGCACCACAATTTTCATTACCAGACCAAAATGGTAAAATTCATGCGCTAAAAGATTATTTAGGCAAATGGGTATTAATTTATTTTTATCCAAAAGATGACACTCCGGGTTGCACAACAGAAGCATGTTCTGTGAGAGATAATTTACCTCATTTTGCAAAACAAGACATGACAATTTTAGGGGTTAGTACAGATAGTGTAGAAAGTCATAAAAAATTTGCAGATAAATATGGTTTGCCATTCACACTTTTATCTGACAGTGAAAAAAAAGTTGTTAACCAGTATGATGTGTGGCATGAAAAATCTTTTATGGGAAAAAAATATTTTGGAACAGCAAGAACTTCTTTCTTAATTAATCCAAAAGGAGAAATTGCAAAAATTTATGAAAACGTAAAACCGGCAGAACATGTACAACAAGTTTTAGCAGATCTCCAACAGCTCCAAAATAGCTAATTAGGGTTAAAAGCCTATTACTGCTATAATACACAGACAATGATTAATACTGGTAAAAAAACTCGATTTTTATTGGTTGGAGTACCTAAATCCCGTTTATCAAAAGAACAAATTATAAAAGATTTACAAGAATTATGGTCTCTTGTTATGACACTTGGTAATGCTGAGATTGTTGATGCTCTTGTGCAACGCGCAGATAGACCAGATAACGCCACATTTATTGGAAGAGGAAAAGTTGATGAATTATACGAAAAAGTAAAAAATGAACAAATTGATGTTGTTGTTATAAACAGTATTGTAAAAGCACAACAGTTACATAATGTAAAAATGAAACTATTTTCTGCAAACGAAAAAATTGAAGTGTGGGATAGAGTTGATTTAATTTTATTTATTTTTTCTTTACATGCTCATACTGCGGAAGCAAAGCTGCAAATAGATTTGGCAAAAATGCATCATATGGGTCCAAGAATTTATGGAATGGGAAAAGTGTTATCTAACCAAGCAGCAGGAATTGGTGCCGTTGGTATTGGAGAAACAAACACAGAACTTATGAAGCGTCACTGGAGAAGTGCTATTAATAAAGTACAAGAACAATTAGATAAGTTATCTGCAGAAAAAGAACAACAATTAGAAAGAAGAAAAAGATTAGGTTTAGAAACTGTTTCTATTATTGGGTATACAAATGCCGGGAAAACTGCATTGTTTAACAGATTAACCGGAAAAAAGAATCTTACAGAAAATGTTTTGTTTGCAACGCTTGATAGTGCTGTCGGGAAACTATACTTACCAACTGCAAAAAAAGAAATATTTATAACAGACACCATAGGGTTTATTAAAAATTTACCGCCAACTTTAATTAAAGCATTTACGTCAACGCTTATGGAATCAATTCATGCAGATATTGTACTGCATGTTATAGACGCATCAGATGAAGATATGAAATATAAAATTTCTGTTGTTGAAAAAATTCTTCATGATTTAAAAATTCAAAACAAACATAAAATTTATATTTTTAACAAAATGGATAAAGCAATATATCCAAAAAATGAATTGTCTGCAGAATATGATATATACACGCCAATTTTTATTTCAGCGTCAAAAAATGAAGGAGTGGAAGAAGTTAAGAACTGTATTGATTCTCTTTCTTTATCTGCTAAAGCATAAAATAAAAATAATCTCTAGTATTTTTTAAAAGTTTGGTATACAATTTCCATCAGCACATTAAAATAAAATGAAATTAATTTTTAATGATTCAGTTTTCCATTTAACAGAGCAAAATATTCCTTGTCTTATTCATGGGGCAGAACACTCAGGATCCTCCTTTTTTACATTGGCTCTCTTAACAGATTTAGTAATGCAAGAAAAAAAAGTTCTTTTCTTTAGCGCATCAGAAAAAGCACAATTAAATTTTATGCAATTATCTTTGGATCAAAAGAATATTGGAAAAATTGAAACTGTGAATGACATTAGAAAAGAAAAAATGAAACAATGTCTGTTAGTAAAAGCAGATGCAGTAGATTTATTTTTTTCTGCTTTACAAAAAGTTTCTGATATAGAGGAACGATTAATTGTTATTAAAAACATTGAATATTTGCCAGAAAGTGTTTTTGACGCAATAGCAAATAGAGAGAATGTTATTCTTTCTGGAAATATTGACCGTTGTCAATTTAAACAGAAAATTTTAGAAAAAAATTTTAAAACTAAAATTCTTTTTTCTAACTTTGATGCAATGATGGTAAATTTGCCTCCCCTTGATCAATATGAAGCGATTTTTCTTGGACAATCAACTGGTGGGCTAATTCATGTTGCTTCCTAATATGTTAGTCAAAAATATTTCTGCAATTTTAATTTGGTCAGAGAACTATAAAGATCTTTCTAACTGGTATAAAGAAATATTTGATTTACAAATTGAAGAAGAATTAAATCATCCTCAAGATACAGGAGTCGGCTTTATGATAGGAAATGTTTATTTATGGATAGGCCAACACTCAGAGGTTTATGGAAAAAATAAAGATATTCATAGGCATATGTTTAATTTTGTTGTGGATTCAGTTACCCAAACATATAAAATATTGGAGAAAAAGGGGGTAAAATTTTTTGCAAAACCTTTTAAAGCACCAACTATGGATAAATATTTTGCAACCTTTTACGATTTAGATAATAATTTAGTGCAACTTATTGGTGGAGAATAGCCACATCTTGCAAAATAAAATCTGCTGTGTAATGCTAAAGATATCAAATGAAGAAGATTTTTAGAAGAAAATTTTTTTGGCTTCCTCTATTTTTTATTATTTGTATTGCTCTTTTATTTTCTTTAGGACTGGATGATGTTTTTTTTAGTGAGCATGAAGTACGTCTTGGGTTAATTGCAGAATTATCTGGCTCAATGAAAGCAGTTGGGACATCTAGTTTTCATGCGGTCACCTTGGCCGTTAATGAAGTTAATGCTGCAGGAGGAGTTATGATTAACAAAACCCGCTACCCAATACATCTTATAACACTAGATAATAAAAGCAGTGTTGCGGAAACAGAAAAAGATGTTTTTCAACTACAAAATGAACACGTAGCTGCAATCATTGGTCCAAATGCAAGTGTCTATGCAATACCAGCAGCAAATATTGCAGAAAAAAATAACATGGTGCTTATTAGTCCTTGGTCAACAGATAATAGAACAACACTTATTAATAATAAGCAATCTCTCTCTATTTTTAGAGCTGCATTTACAGAAAGTTTTCAAGAAAAAGCATTAGCATATTTTGCTTCAAATACACTACAGGCAGACAGGGCAGCAATTATTTATGATGCCAGAGCACAAGTACTAAAACAGCAATCAGATTATTTTAGCGGATATTTTAAAGCAAATCATGGAATGATTATTGATATGATAGGTTTTACAAATCCTCAAAATCTTACTCAAAAGCTTCAGTTGCTAATTGAAAAAAAACCTGATGTCATTTTCCTACCAGCATATGCTCAAGATACAAAAGTAATAGTGGAACAAATGCATAATCTAAATATAAAAATTCCTGTTATTGGAACAGATGCGTGGGGAGGACAACAAATAATAAACACCTGTGGAAAAATGTGCACAGGGTATTTTGTAGGAACCCATATGGATGAACAAAGTTCAAATCAAATTACTCGTGATTTTATTGCGACATACCAAAAGCAGTTTAAAATTTTGCCAGATGATGTTGCCGGACTTTCATATGATGCAACAAATATTATTCTTCATGCCATCAGCAGTGCTAATAGTACATCCCATGATGATATTGCACAAGCAATTCACAAGATTGAAAATTTTAACGGAGTTACCGGTTATATATCTTTTAGCCAAAGATCAAATGATCCAGAAAAAAACATATATATTAATAAAATTGAAAATAATAAGTTAACTATTGTTCAGTCTATCTCTCCAAACGACATGCAAAAGTAAAAAATTAGTTTTCTCAAACATCTATTTGTGGTATAGTTTTACTATCCTAACTATGCGAAAGCTATTACTCTTTTTGCTTCCTGTGCTTCTAGCTGTTATTGTTTTTGCAATATTTAGCTTTTTTTTCTTAAGACCAAATAATGGAAAAGGTGCATTACAGGTAACATCTCTTCCTGCAAGTACAGTTTATATAAATGGAAAACCATTAGGGAAAACTCCTTTATGTAAATGTGACTCTACAGAAATGTTGCCTGTTGGGGATTATACAATTAAATTAGTTCCTTTAGATTCCTCACTCTCTTCCTATGAAGATAGAATTACGATAAATCCTTCGGTTTTAACTGTTGTAGATAGAACGTTTGGAGATGTTGGAAAATCAAGCGGTAGTGTTATTACCTTAAGTAAAATAAGTCAACCTCATCTTGCACAGTTGTTTGTTACATCATTTCCTTATGGGGCAACTGTTTCTGTTGATAATAATACTGCTGGTTCGACCCCGCAATTAGTATCATCTATAACCGATTCAGATCATGACATTGTGATATCAAAGGATGGCTACTTGTCTAAGACAATTAGGATTCATGGGGTATTAGGATACAAATTAAATGCACTTATTTATTTAGCAACGGATATTACAAATGCTTCTTCGTCTAGTGCTACTGCAACAGAGCAGCCAATTGCTTCTCCGTCTGCTACTACACAGCAAACTGTAATAATTCTTTCAACACCTACAGGATTTTTACGCGTTAGGGATGCTGCTTCCCTTGGAGGAAATGAAATTACTCAAGTCCATCCTGGAGAAACATATCCTCTTGTTAGCCAATCATCTGGTTGGTTTGAGATAAAATTATCAGATGGAAAGCTTGGGTGGATTAGTAGTTCTTACGCAAAAGAACAATAAGCATTATCCCTTAATAAAGTAAATAATTACAATTACCAAGAT
>JAKAEF010000067.1 GCA_021820025.1 bacterium
TTTAAAATTGGGAATAATGTTGGACAAATAAGTATTCTAAATCAAATTTCTACAGTTCTCATTGTATTAGCATCCATTCTTTATCTTAAAGAAAGAAAAAATATTTTTCTTAAAATTATTGGTTCTGTAATTGCATTTATTGGTGTAGTTTTATTAAGGTAATTATCTTCTTTTAATATCCTTTTAAAAATTAAAGGTAACTCCTATGATTTTTGGATACAATTTTGATAAAATAGCTCCATATGCAAATTGCTGTGTTTGGCGGACGCTTTGACCCTCCTCATGTTGGTCATTTAGCAGTTGCTCGAGAAATTCTTAAGGTACGTCAGGATATTGATGAAGTATGGCTTATGCCGGCAAATACACATCCTTGGCGTCCTATTAAAGCATCCTCAATAGATAGATATAATATGTTAAAACTTATGGAAGAGCCAAAGATTAAAGCATCAAATTTAGATATTGCCAGAGGAGGAGAAACATATACAATAGACACAGTTCACGAATTGCTAAAAGATAGGGCAAATAGATATTTTTGGGTGTGTGGAATAGATCAATTAAAAGATTTTCATAGGTGGAGAGAATACGAAGAATTAAAACGGCTTATTGATTTTTTGGTTTTTCCAAGAAAAGGATACGATGAAAAAACAAATTTACCGAATAAGTTTACTCTAATTAAAGGAGACTTCGAGGCATCTGATTTGTCTTCTAGTCATATTCGTGATTTAATTCAACAAGGAAAATCTATTGCAGGGTTGGTAACACCAAAAGTAGAACAATATATAAAAGAAAAGCATTTATATGAATAATTTTTTTGAAATTAATTTAGAAAAAACAGCCAAAAATATTGAAGAATTTATACGAAAAGAAGTTTTATTAGCAAATTTTTCTGATGTAGTAATTGGAGTTTCGGGAGGAGTTGATTCGGCTCTTTCTGCAACACTTGCTGTTAGAGCTTTAGGAGCAAGTCATGTACATGTTTGTATGTTGCCTTATGGGCAGCTTAATCAAGAAGGCGTTATAGATGCAAATGATCTTATTCAAACATTAAAAGTTCCGCAACAAAATATTCATACAATAAATATTCAACCAAGCGTTGACACATTGCTTAATCAATTAAGAGACATAACAGATATTAGAAAAGGGAATATAATGGCAAGAATGAGAATGATTTATTTATTTGATCTAGCTAAAAAAACAAATGGTCTTGTTCTTGGGACAGAAAACCAATCAGAACATTTACTTGGTTATTTTACCCGCTTTGGTGATGAAGCATCAGATATAGAACCAATTCGCTCGTTATATAAAACGCATGTGTGGGAATTAGCAAAATATGTTGGAGTGCCTGGATCGATTATTCTTAAGGCGCCCACAGCTGGACTATGGAGTGAGCAGACTGATGAAAAAGAATTAGGGTTTTCTTATAGAGATGCAGATATTGTTTTATATAATTTTTTTGAAAAAAAATTGCCAGAATCAGAAATTGAAAAATTGGGCGTTTCCAAAGAAACAATTACGCGTGTTTTACAGCGTGTAAAAGAAAACAATTTTAAGCATCATCTTCCCAAAATTTTCTCCTAATGGTACACTAAATCCACTATGGCAGATGGAATGTCGGGACTCAGTCTTTCAGAAATGGGGATTAGTACTGTTAAAAAAAGTGCTAAAGTAGTACAAAAGGCCGCGAATCCTTTTGTTCAGGGAGTTAAACAACAGGTAACAGGCTCAAATCAGAGTGGACAAGTGCCACCATCGGAAGCTGCTGCCACAGCCCAAAAACCTGTGCAACAGGGATCAGTACCACCAAGCGAAGGGACAGTATTTGATATCTTTTCTCAGGCAAAACAACAGGTCGCAGGAAACAAACAAACAACATCTTCATCTGCAGGTCAACAAATTTTTGGGCAACAAAAACCGACAAGTCAAAAACCGCAAGGGGGGACACTTTTTACCCAACAACAAGTTCCACCAAAAACTACAAATGAAGGTGGGGGTCAAATGGCAGGAAATTTTGATCTTAATAGTATGTTTGGTGAAAAAAATCCTTTAGGAACAAAAATGCAATCGCCCGTAATTCAACAACCTGCTGCTCCTCAAATGTCAGAGGCAGAAAAAGCACAAAAAAGAGAAGAAGAAAAACAAAAATTGGAAACACTTAGAAAGCATTTGTTTGATGCATACAAACAAGAATTTATAGAAGAAGCAGAAGGTAAAAAAGGCCAAAAAGAGGAAAGTGTGCAAGAAAGACAACAACGGGAAGAGCAGGAAGAGCAAGAAAAACAAGCAAAAAAACAAAAAGAAGAAGAAAAAATGGAATTTATACAAGCTCCAACAAGTAGCAGTAAAATGCCCGGACTTCCTGGTATGAAAAAAGCAAAATCTGCAATTATGAACCTTCTTAAGCCGCGACAAGGTTCGAAAGAAGGCAGAAACAGTAAAGGATAATGGTATAATACAACGATATGTTAAAAATTTATAATACATTGACTCGTTCTGTTGAAGAATTTACTCCAATTCATCCACCCCAGGTTGGTATGTATTCTTGCGGGCCAACAGTTTATGATTATCAGCACATTGGGCATATGCGTCGTTATGTGGGAGATGATATTTTAATCAGAATTCTGCAATGGAATGGATTTGAAGTAAAGCATGTAATGAATATTACAGATGTGGGTCATTTAACATCCGATTCCGATTCAGGAGAAGACAAAATGGAAAAAGGTGCAAAAAAGTTTGGTCTTTCTGTTTGGGATATTGCACAAAAATTTGAAAAACAATTTTTTGATAGTACTGATGCACTACATATTATTCGTCCAAATATATTAATGCATGCAACAGATTATATTGATGAACAAATAGAACTTGTAGAAATTTTAGAAAAAAAAGGATTTACCTATAGGTTAGATGATGGAGTTTATTTTGATACATCAAAATTTTCAGATTATTTTAAGCTTTCCAGACAAAATCCTGATGAATTAAAAAAAGGAGCAAGGGTTGAATTTATAGAGGGTAAAAAAAATCCATCTGATTTTGCTTTATGGAAATTCTCAAAACCAACAGAAAAGCGCCAAATGGAATGGGAGAGTCCTTGGGGAAAAGGATTTCCCGGCTGGCATATAGAATGTAGTGCAATGTCAATGAAAGAATTAGGAGAGACGTTTGATATCCATACTGGAGGTATTGATCATATTGCGATTCATCATACAAATGAAATTGCACAAGCTGAATGTGCAACCGGCAAACCGTTTGTAAAATATTGGGTTCATCATAACTTTTTAACAGTAGAGGGAGAAAAAATGAGTAAAAGTTTGGGAAATATTTTTACAGTTCAAGATGTAGTAGAAAAAGGATTTGATCCAATGGCATTAAGATATTTATATCTACAAACACATTACAGGCAAGAAATGAATTTTACTTGGGAATCATTAGAAGCTGCACAAACTGCATACAAAAAATTAATAAGAGAATTTAAATCATGGGATAAAAATGGGCTTCCGAGCCAAGAATATTTAGAGGCATTTACGAATGCATTAAATGATGATTTAAATACGCCAAAAGCATTAGCAGTTATTTGGGAATTAGTAAAAGCTCCAATTGACAGTAAGATAAAAGCAGCAACACTGACAGATATAGATGGAGTATTAGGTCTTGGAATATTAGAAAAGGAATTGGAAGAAGAAAAAATTGAAGTACCACAAGAAATTATGGATTTAGCAAAAGAGCGAGAGGATTTTAGAAAAGCTGGAGATTTTACAGCCTCTGATGAAATAAGAAAAAAAATTTTTGATTTAGGATTTGAGATTAAAGATACAAAGAGTGGGTTTGAAATTTCTAAAAAGTAATATGCCAACACCGATTACTGTTTGCCCAAAGTGTGGAAATACAGTTTTTCCAACAGATGAATTTTGTTCACATTGTGGATTTAGATTATCTTTCCAACAAGAACAATTTTCTATTGGCAAAATAATTTGGATTATTTTTGTAAGTATTGTTTTACCTCCATTTGGTCTTGTTTGGACATTTAAATACTTTAAAAGTAAAAATACTTTCCAGAAAAAAATTGCAATTATGTCTCTAGTATTAACTGTTGTCTCAATAATTTTGAATATCTGGATAGGAGTAGGAATTTTTTCTGCTGTTAACCAACAAGTGAATCAAGTTAACACCCAATTAAAAGGGTTAGGGTATTAATATGCAATATTTTTTAGCAAAAACAGATCCTGAGACGTATTCAATTAACGATTTTGAAAAAGATAAAGAAATTATTTGGAGTGGTGTTAGGAATGCTCAGGCTGTAATTTTCTTAAAAAAAATGGAAAAAGGGGATAGAGTATTTATTTACCATTCACAAGGAGAAGCAGCAATTGTGGGTTTAGCAGAAGTGGTTGGGAATAGTAGGCCAGACCCAGATGATAAAAAAAGCTGGCTTGTTGATTTTATTTTTATTAAAAAATTTTCTCAACCATTTATAACTTTGCAGCAAATAAAAAGGGAAGGAAAATTTTCTGATTTTCGCTTGGTTAAACAAAGCAGACTTTCTGTAATGGATGTACCTATAAATGTTTTAGAATTTTTTAAAAAACAAGGATTAGATTTTTAAATTATTCGCTTCCTTGGTCTATCAATTCCTTTTCTGATTCTATCTCCTACGTTTTCTTGACCTTCTTGCTTGTCTTCTTCGGAATTTCCCCATCGGTTTTTTAGTTCGCTTTCTGCTGTATTTAATTTGGCTTTAATATCAGCTAGTTCAAAGTCATATTTTTTTTGTCATCTTCTGTAGCAGATGGCATATTTTTTTTGAATTGTTTCTATTTGGTTTTATATCCATTAATTTTTTTCTCGCAACTGATCATTAATTGAATTCCCCATATTTATATTACAAAGAGAAACTATGAATATTTAATTAGAGAATAGTAACGCCATTGTAACAATGCTTGTTTCTTATTTATAAAAGTATTACTATTTTTATATGAGTAAGAAAAATTCTCAAAGAATAGATATTCCAGAACCTTCTATTTCAAAATTTCTTTTTGCAGATACGAGAATGGGGTGGTTTTGGTTTATTATTCGTGTATGGATTGGCTTACAATGGATTGAAGCGGGTTGGGGAAAGGTAACAAGTCCATTATGGGTAGGTCCACATGCTGGAGGAGCAATAAAGGGATTTTTAATTGGATCATTAGGAAAATCTATTGGTGCACATCCAGATGTGCAAGGCTTTTATGTCTGGTGGATTAAAACAATTGTTTTACCAAATGCACAAATTTTTTCTCATATAGTTGCTTTTGGAGAACTTTTTGTAGGTATCGGACTTATTTTAGGTATTTTTACCGGTATCGCTGCGTTTTTTGGCAGTTTTATGAATATGAATTATTTATTATCCGGAACAGTTAGTACTAATCCAATTTTATTATTTTTTCAGCTGTTACTTATTCTTGCATGGAGAGTGGCAGGATGGGTTGGAATAGATAGATGGCTTTTACCTTTCTTGGGAACACCTTGGAAACCAGGAAAACTATTTAAAAAATAAATTACATTTTTCTTACAATTCTCATATTTCTCCTTAAAATATTTCATCTATCCTTTTACTATGAGAAGTTGGGGAGAGGCATTCTTTATTGTATCAATAAGTTTTTTTCTTATTGTTTGGGCTCCTGTTGCAGTTGCAGATAGCGCGAAAAGACAAATTGCCAATACTTCTATAACGCTTAGGGAGTTTGCTCAACATAGACCTTTATTTCATAATTCGTTAGCAAACTTTTATCAATTTAATTTTTCATTATATATTGCAGGTATTTTTCTTCTTGGAGCTATAATTGCGAGTTTACTTATTCTAAGAGCCCGAAAAAATTATTAAACTATTTTACACCAATAAAATCTATTTTAGGAAAATATTTTCTTATTTGTTATCAGCATTTATC
>JAKAEF010000068.1 GCA_021820025.1 bacterium
AACCCAATATAGCGTTGTACTGTATTTAGTGCTATAATTACTTAAATGAAAAAAATCTCTGAACCAAAAAAAGATTTAGTCAAAGAGCATATACGCTTAGTTAAAATACTTAAATCCGGCAATAGGAAGCAGTTATTGGCCGAATCCCGTAAACAAGACAGAGAATTGAAGCGGTATATTAAAATGAAAATGAAATAGAAAGAGTATTCATGAGATATGTTTGTTGTGATTGTGGCGAAAAAATAAAAGGGTATCATGCTAAAAGGTGTCTTGTTTGTAATTATAAATATCAAAGAGGGGGATTAAAGCTTCCTGGTCTTACCGGTGGTCCATGTTTATTTAAAGACGGATTTTTCTTAATAGCAGATTTACCGTTTAATGATCTTATCTCAACCAGCTGGAAAATAAACGAATCAGTTCCATTATTGTTAGTTAAACAAGTAAGAGAGAGAATAAAATTAGAAAATAAGAAAGTTGCTTTACTTGGTTTAGCATTTAAATCAGAAATAGATGATATTAGAGAGTCATTAAGCTTTAAAGTTAGAAAAGCTCTTCTTCGAGAGCGAGCAAATGTAGTACTTCATGATCCATTTGTTAAAGAATATGTTAATCAGCCAATAGAAACAGATATTTATAAAACAATTAAAAACGCAGACGTAGTTTTTGTTGCTACAAACCACAAAGCATATCAAAAACTAGACTTACAAAAAATAAAAAAACTTGTAAAGAAAAACTGCATTATTTGCGATGTGTGGAACGTATTTAAAACAGACAAGATTGTATTTACTGTAAATCAGTTAGTAAAGGATACAAAATAAAAATTAAATATTTTATTTTTCTAGTAATCCATATATTGGATTACTAATAGATCTATATTACAATTAACTTATAATGAAACCACAAGATATTTTATTTTTTATTATCCTTTTGTTTTTGCTCTTTAAGAGAAGTTATAAGTGGTTTGTCTATGCAGGAATTATTTGTTTAGTAATAGCTATGCCGCTTTTTGCCAAGTGGATATTTTTTACTGCTGAAAGATTTACCTGGTATGCTGCTGCTTTTTTTCTCTGTGCAGTGATTTTTGCGTATTTTCGTGTAAAATAGACTTATGAAGATAGGAATAGACGTCTCCCAGTTGGCCTACCCAAATACAGGAGTTGCCAATTATTTAAAAAATCTTGTTTCTCATGTAATTGCTCAAGACACAAAAAATCAATATATTCTTTTTGCATCATCTTTAAGAAGAAAAGAAATGCTTCAAAAAGAATTAGCAGAGTTTGGCTCAAGACCAAATGTTTCTATAAAACTTCTTTCTTTTCCACCATCTTTTTTGGATTTTGTTTGGAATAGATTGCATGTTTTTCCAATTGAATATGTTTTAGGAAAATTAGATGTTTTTATTTCTTCTGATTGGACCCAACCCCCAAGTAACGCTAAAAAAGTAACAATTCTGTATGATTTAATTGTCTATACTTATCCTAATGAAACATCTCAAAAAATTGTAGATGTACAAAAAAGAAAACTCTCATGGGTTACAAAAGAGATAGATAAAATAATATGTATTTCAAAGTCTACAAAAGAGGATGCCAAAAAAATATTAGGAATTCCTGAAGAAAAATTAGAAGTAATTTACCCGGGATTTTAAATATGATTATTGGAATTGATGGCAATGAAGCAAATGTAGAAAAAAGAGTAGGCATAAGTGAATATGCGTATGAATTATTGGTTGAGTTTAGTAGACAAAAAGCATCTCATATTCAGTTTTACATTTATTTAAAAAGTAATCCTTTGCCTCATATGCCAAAAGAAACAGAAAATTGGAAATATATTGTTTTTGGTCCACAGAAGCTTTGGACACAATTTGCACTTCCGTTAAAACTTTTTACCCAAAAAACAAAGCCTAACGTATTTTTTTCTCCTACCCATTATGCTCCACGATTTTCTCTTATTCCAACAGTCATTGCCATAATGGATGTGTCTTATATGCGATTTCCTGAGCTTTTTGCACAAAAAGACTTATATCAGCTTCAAAATTGGACCTCGTATTCGGCAAAACAAGCCTCAAAAATCTTTACAATAAGTGAGAGCAGCAAAAATGATATAATTAAGTACTACCCGGTAAAACCAGAAAATGTTGTTGTTACTTATCCGGGAATAAAGCAAGAAATAGAAAACATGAAAGATATACCAAGCATAGATTATCTGCAGAAAACCTATTCTATTCCTAAAAAATATATTCTTTTTGTCGGTACCATTCAGCCTCGAAAAAATATTGCCCGATTGATTGAAGCATACGCGCAAATTGCAGAAAAAAATAAAGATGTAGATTTAGTAATTGTTGGCAAAAAAGGGTGGTTATACGAGCCAATTTTAGAGACACCAGAAAAATTTGGAGTAGCACAAAGAGTACATATATTAAATTTTGTCTCAGATATGGATTTAGCCGGATTTTATACTAATGCGTTATGTTTTGTTCTTCCTTCTTTATACGAAGGTTTTGGATTACCTGTTTTAGAAGCCATGAAATATGGTTGTCCTGTTATTACCAGTAATATAAGTAGTCTTCCAGAAGCAGGTGGAGATGCTTGTTTGTATGTTGATCCAACCAATACAAATGATATAGCATTAAAAATGGAAAAGCTTATGACAGACAGTAAATTAAGAAAATCGTTAATTGCTAAAGGCAAAGAACATATTAAAAAATTTTCTTGGGAAAATGCTGTAAAAAAAACATTAGAGATATTAGAAAGTATTGCGAAATGAAAGATAGAACAGGAAAACAATTAACATCAGGACAAGTTATGCAAAAAATATATGGACGATTAGGTGCAATTGGTCTTGAATTTGTGGTCTATATTCTTTGGATAATCGGGTTTGTACCATTTCATCATGTTCGCCGTTTTTTCTATAGATTGGCAGGCGTAAAAATTGGCAGAGGAAGTTCTTTGCATATGCAAATAACTTTTTATAATCCAACACATATTTCTATTGGAAAAGACACAATTATTGGCGAAAAAACAGTTTTAGACGGGCGGGAAAAATTAGCTATTGGAAATCATGTAGATATTGCCTCAGAAGTTATGATTTACAACGGAGAACATGCAATTAATGATGAAAATTTTGCGCCAGAAATGAAACCGGTTGTTATTGAAGATTATGTATTTATTGGTCCACGAGTTATTATTTTAGCAGGTGTTACGATTAAAAAAGGAGCAGTTGTTGCAGCAGGAGCCGTAGTTACGAAAGATGTTGAAGCATTTAGTATTGTTGCAGGAGTTCCGGCAAAAGAAATTGGAAAAAGAAAGTTAACAGATCCTCAGTATACATTAGGCCGAGCTGCCTGGTTTAGATAAATTATGTTGTTGTCCATTGTTACCTTAAATTATAAGACCCCTGATTTAACGATTGCATGTATCCAATCAGTTGTTGATCAATTTGCAACGGAATTAAAAGCCGGAGTACTTGAACATATTATTGTTGATAATAATTCCTCAGACGATTCTGTTAAAAAAATTAAAAATTTTATTGCAAAAAACAAAATTCCCGGAATAATTCTGATTGAAAATAAAGAAAATGTTGGTTTTGGTAATGGGTGTAATGTAGGGACACAAAAAGCAAAAGGGAAATATGTATTATTTTTAAATTCAGACACAAAAATAGAAGATAGAAATTTTATTGAAATGACAGAATTTTTAAACGATCATCCAAAAGTTGCCATCATGGGAGGGAAAATGAAAAATTTTGATAATACGCCGCAACTTTCTGCTTGGAAATTTTATACATTACCAAATTTATTTTTAATGCTGTTAGGCTTTGAGCGCTTTGGTATGCTTAACGCAAGTCCTGTAACAATTGCAAAAGTTGATTGGGTAACTGGTGGATGCATGATGGTAAGTAAAGAATTATTTGAAAAAATTGGCGGCTTTGACAAACAGATATTTATGTATATGGAAGATATGGAATTGTGTTTTAGAGCAAAAAAATATGGATTTGAGACATATTATTACCCACATATTAATGTTTTGCATAAATCACAAGGAAGCAGTAATAGAAGCTTTGCTATTCTAAATATATATAAAGGGATTCACTATTTTTATCAAAAACATATGCCTGTTTGGCAGCAAGCAATTGCCGATATTTTACTCAAGACGAAAGGAATAATTTTGGTTATAATAGGTAAAATACTAGGAAATAACTATTTAGTTACAACCTATGAACAAACTCTTAAACTTTTTTGATAAATACGTATTAAAATTTGGAGTTTCATTAGCAATTATCTTTATTGCTTTATATCCAAAGCTTCCGAGCGTCCACATTAATCACACATGGGTATATATACGACTTGAAGATTTTCTTATTTTGGCTGTTACTGCAATTTGGTTTATTCAACTAATTCGACGAAAAGTAAAGCTTCCGTTTCCAGTTGCAACACCAATTGTGCTTTATTGGATTGCAGGACTTTGTTCATTAATATTTTCATTATTATTTATTGGTCCTCATTTGGCTAATTTTTTCCCTAAAGTTGCTGCCTTGGAATATCTAAGACGCATAGAATACATGATTTTATTTTTTGTCGGCTTTTCAACGGTCAAGAGTGAACAAGATATTAAAGATTATCTAAAAATTTTAGCTGTTACCTTAACTGGTGTTATTTTGTATGGTTTTGGACAACGCTGGTATATTATGCTATGGAATGCATTTCCTCATTTTTTTGAAAAGTATTCATTCTGTTTCCCTTCATTCCAAACGGGAAACGAAGAATTTGCTAAAGGGCTTCCACTTTGTTTGCCTCCCGATGCCCGTATTACTTCAACATTTGGAGGACATTATGATTTAGCAGCATATTTAGTTTTTGTTATTCCTGTTTTGTTTGGTGCTATTTTTGCATTTAAAAACTGGTTTGCAAAAGTATACTTTTTTCTTTTATCAATTGGCGGAATAATTTTATTAATACTTACTTCTTCAAGAATTTCTTATGTTGCTTATTTGGTAGGTGCGTGCTGCATGTTTTTATTTTTAAAAAAGAAGAAATATATACTTCCAATTATTATCATTAGTATTGCTCTTTTAATGTTATTTAGTGCATCAACTGCCAAAAGATTTTTAGAAACAATTAGAATTGCATCGGTTGTAACAAATAATCAAGGACAGGTTGTTGGAGTAACAACAAGCAGTTTGCCTCAAGATTTACAAAATAAAATTTCAAAAAATCCTGTTGTTGTTAGTGCACCACCTCCATCTCAAAATCTCCCAACAGGATCTAGCTTTATAACGCTTCCTGGACAAGGGACAGAAACAAATGTCGCTGTTGTTAAAACAAAAGCGCCAACCAATGTTGCAAAGAATCTTAATTTAGCATACGGCGGAGTAGAAATTTCAACAATTTCTGGAACATTTTTGGTAAAAAAAGCGTTGGTATATGATATTTCCTTTACCACAAGATTTCAGGGAGAGTGGCCAAGTGCATGGGGAGCATTTATGAGAAATCCAATTTTGGGAAGCGGATATAGTGCAATTACTTTAGCATCTGATAGTGATTACTTTAGAACTCTTGGAGAATCGGGCGCTCTTGGCTTTTTAACATTTTCATTAGTTTTTGTTGTTCTGGGTATTTTCTTAAAACAAATTGGTCCCAACGCTCCTAATTCCTTTGCAAAATATGTTGCCTATGGTATGGCTGGTGGAATTGTAGGTTTAGCCATTAATGCCACGTTTATAGATGTATTTGAAGCCTCAAAAGTAGCAGAACCTTTATGGTTACTCTTAGGAATCGGGACAGGGGGGTTAATGCTTTATCAAAAAAAGGCTGTTTTATACAAAAAGGGTTTATTTAGGTTCTTTACCTCAGCTCCATTAATTGGAAT
>JAKAEF010000069.1 GCA_021820025.1 bacterium
AGCAAAATTATAGGAATCATTACAATTTCCTATGTCATGTTTGTTTTAGGAACAATACATTTTCTGCCTTTTACACTTCTTTCTTTAGTAATAATCATTGCCATTATTGCATTTATTAATATTTTTCTTTTAACAAAATCTGAAAATATTACTCAATCTATTACTTCATCTTGGAGATATTTTATTGCAGAAGAAATTATTTTTTTACTTGCTCTCTTTTTTTGGTCTTATGTTCGTGCAACACAACCAGATATCCATGGGCTTGAAAAGTATATGGATTTTGGGTTTGTAAACTCAATACTTCGTACAAAATTTTTTCCAACTACTGACATGTGGTATCCACCTTATTCAATTAATTATTATTATTTTGGACATCTTGTTACAGCTACCCTTACTCGCTTAACAAGTATTCCTTCAAATATTTCATTTAATCTTATGCTTGCAACTCTTTTTGCATTCACCTTTAGCTGCTCTTTTTCACTAGGTTTAAACTTGCTTGGGCAATTTTTTGTTTTAGAAAAAATTTCTCTAAATCCTCAAAAAATATGGAAATTCTTTTATTTTTCAAAAGCAAAGTTTACCTTATTTATTGGAAGCTTATTAACCGCATTTATATGTACTCTTGGAGGAAACTTGCATGCAGTTTATGCTTTTTTTAAGCCATATGATGTTAATAAACCTCTTCCATTTTGGCAATTGCCTTTTTCCCCTTTGACATTTCCCAATTCCTACTGGTACCCAAATGCGACAAGGTTTATCTATCATACAATTCATGAATTTCCACTCTATTCATTTGTTGTCTCTGATTTGCATGGACATGTATTAGATATTCCTTTTGTTTTGCTTACCATTGCTTTGCTATTTATAATTTTTATCGAAAGTTATGTTTATAAAAGAAAAATTACCTATCTTACAACACTTCCTATCGGATTTATGATTGCAATCATGTATATGACGAATGCCTGGGATGGACTTATTTATTTACTTCTTGCTGCATTTGTGTATCTAGCAATTTTTATTAAACAAACACCTGGCTCATGGTCAGATAAACTATTAGGAAGTCCTTATTTAACTCATATTGTCATTCTCTTTGCTAGTTTTTTTGTTTTTGCTCTTCCATTTAATTTATTCTTTAAGCCTTTTGCCTCACAAATTGGGATCATGTGCGCTCCTAAACTCTTAACAGATATTGGTCATATTGGTCCATTTTTATTTGAAAAAAATCATTGTGAGCATTCTCCCTGGTGGCAGCTTTTAATTTTATGGGGATTTTTCATTTATTGGATTTTTGGCTTAGTTACTTTTATATTTATGAGGAGAAAAAAACAAAAAATATATGCGACGGATGTTTTTGTATTATTACTGTCAGTTCTTTCAATTCTTCTTCTTATTATTCCAGAATTTGTTTATCTAAAAGATATTTATACAACGTATTATAGAGCGAACACCATGTTTAAACTTGTTTATCAGTCTTTTATTATGCTTTCACTTAGTAGCGGATATATTATTATTAGAATTTTATTATTAAAAAATGAATTAAAAAACGTTTTATTATGGATTTATAAATTTATTGGCTTTTGGCTATTCATTATTACAGCAATTTATCCTTATTTTGCAATTAATTCTTATTATTTAGATTTTCAAAAATATTATGGATTAGATGGGACAGCATATCTTAATAAAACCTATCCAACAGATTATCAGGCGATTCTTTGGATTAATGCAAATATTAAAGGGCAACCAATTATGCTAGAAGCTCAAGGAGATTCCTATACCGATTATGAGCGAGTTTCTACAAATACAGGATTGCCAACTGTTCTAGGATGGACCGTACATGAATGGTTATGGAGAGGTTCTTATGACTTACTTCCTGAAAGAATGAGGGATATTGAAACAATTTATACAACAACAGATCCGCAGAAAGCAGCTTCAGTCCTTAGAAAATATTCTGTTGATTATGTTTTTATAGGAAATCAAGAAAGAGAAAAATATCCCACGCTTTCAGAAAATAAATTCAATCTAATTGGAAAATTAATTTTTATTGATGGTCAAACTAGAATATATAAAATAAATAAGTGATTTTCTTGTTTTTGTATTAAAGACGAGCTACGATAGAAGTATGAAACAAGAAAATATAAACACTTTACTTCATTCATCCATTACTAAGTCATCTGAAGAAATATTAACTATTACACAATCAAGGCTTTCTGGACTAACAAATGCGGAAGTACTCAAGCGACAAAAAATATATGGATTAAATATAATTCATAAAAGAAAAGTCAATATTTTCTCGATTTTTATTCGCCAATTTAGCAATAATCCCTTAATAATTATTTTGGTTTTTGCAACTCTTATTGCTTTTTCCTTAGGGCAACATATAAGTAGTTTTTATATATTTGGAATGATTTTAGTAAGTATTTTTTTAGGTATATGGAATGAATACGGAGCAGAAAAAACTATTGATTCCTTACTTAAAAAAATTTCTCCAACAGCAGCAGTCCTTAGAGAGGAAAGCAGACAAGAAATTCCTGCGTCACAATTAACAATTGGTGATATTGTCTTACTTTCCCAAGGAAGCATTATTCCCGCCGATTTAAGACTTATTACGACAAGTAATCTTGAAATTAATCAATCCGCCCTGACAGGAGAATCGAAAACAGCATTTAAAACATCAGACGTATTACCAGCTACTGTTTCAGATCTTGGACATATGGCAAATATTGCGTTTATGGGAACTGCTGTTGAAAGTGGTTCAGGAAAAGGTGTTGTAATAAATATTGGGAAAGATACAGAATTTGGCAAGATTGCAAAAAGCACTTTATATATAAAACCGCAAACAGATTTTGAAAAAGGTCTAGCAACATTTGGAACATTTCTTGTAAAATTAATTTTTATCTTAACAATAGCAATTTTTGCAATTAATGCCTTTTTAGGACATGAACTGTTAGCTTCTCTTCTATTTGCGCTTGCCATTGCTGTTGGACTTACTCCAGAGTTGCTACCCGTAATTGTTACAATTAGTCTTTCTCATGGAGCAGGAAAACTGGCAAAGAAAAAAGTAGTGGCTAAACAATTAATTGCAATTGAAAACTTGGGAAACATGGACGTTTTATGTACTGATAAAACAGGAACGCTTACAGAAGGTAATATAGAATTGGTAAATTATTTTAATGAAAATGATGAAAAAAATAATACAGTTTTAAAAGCAGGATTATTCTGCAATACCGCCTCTGTACATAAACATATTATTGGCAATGGGATTGACGCAGCAATCTGGCAATATGCATTTAAAAATAATTTTTCCATTGATAATTTTACCAAAATTGAAGAGGAACCTTTTGATTTTAACAGGAAAGCTATGTTTTCTGTAATTAAAGAGAAAGAAACAATAACATTAATTGCAAAAGGAGCTCCCGATTTTATTTTAAATAAATGCAAACGATCAAAAAAACACGAGAATCTTCACAAAAAATTTGAACAATTAAATAATGATGGGTTACGTGTTATTGCACTGGCAACAAAAAAAATAAATAAAAAAAGTTCTTATTCCTGGGATGATGTTTCTTCCTTACAATTTTTGGGATATATTACCTTTTTAGATGTGCCTAAAATAACTGCAAAAGAAGCATTGATAAAATTACAAAAATTAAACGTTAACATAAAGGTTATTACTGGTGATAATGAGATTATTACACAAAAAATTTGCAAAGAAGTCGGAATGCAAATTGCAGGAATTTTACTTGGAGCAGATATTGAAAAACTATCAATGCCACAGTTGCAAGAAAAAGTATTAACAACGAACATTTATGCCCGTGTTACACCAGAACAAAAGATGAAAATTATTCAAGCATTCAAAAATAATGGGCACACAGTTGGATACTTAGGAGATGGTATTAACGATATTCCCTCATTAAGAAATGCAGATGTTGGCATATCGGTAAATACAGCAGTTGATGTTGCAAAGGATGCTGCTGCAGTTGTGTTACTTAGAAAAAGCTTAGATGTTATCGCTGATGGAATTATGGAAGGAAGAAAAACATTTAATAATACAATTAAATATATTCTTATGGGAACCAGTTCTAATTTCGGCAATATGTTTTCTGCAGCTGGAGCGTCATTTTTCTTATCTTTTTTACCTATGACTCCAGTACAAATTCTTTTAACAAACGGATTATATGACTTATCACAACTTTCTATTCCAACAGACAACGTTGACCATGAATCACTTATTAAACCGAGACAGTGGGATATTAATTTTATTCGAAATTATATGATTTTTTTTGGTCCTATTAGTTCTGTTTATGATTTTTTAACATTTGGTATCATGACATATATTTTTCATGCCCAAAATGCCCTTTTCCAGACTGGATGGTTTATTGAATCTATGGCAACCGAGATTTTAGTTGTATTTGTTATTAGAACTTCAAGGAGTCCATTCTTCCTAAGTAAACCAAGCTTATGGCTTTTAATAACATGTGTAGGCCTTGTCGGTATATCCATGCTTATACCTTTTTCCCCACTAGCTGCAACTCTTGGATTTGTTGCTCCACCCCCATTATATTTTTTAATTCTTATAATCCTTGTGACAACATATCTTCTCTTAGTTGAAGCATTAAAGAAAATTTTCTTAAAAAAATATTTACTCTAAATTATTTTGAAGAACTTGTTGGTGTAAGCGGGGTCTGAGGAATCGTACAATTTCCAGTTTTTATTTCGCAAGAAACATACCATTGAATTTCAGAAAAATTTTCCTTACCCACTCTTGGTAAAAGAACATATTCATAATAATAATTACTGCTTATTGGTGGAGAAATTAAAAGTCCTGCTCTGTTTTGTGACGCATCACCATAATCTATCACTGCAGTATGGATTGCTGCATTTTTAAATTTTTGTGCAAGATTAATCAATTCAGGAAATGTTGACTTTGGGATATTTGTATCAATACTGTTTTGGATGATTGTATATAAATCCATTATTTTTTGAGGATTCAATATAATCCCTAAAGAAAATACCTTTGTTCTTATTGCCTCTATGACCAATTGTTGTCTTCTGGATCTTGCAAAATCAGTCCCTTCATTTCCAACACCATGACGTGATCTAGCAAAAGCTAATGCAGTTTTGCCATCCATATGTTGAACACCTGCTGGAACATGTAAATGCATGTATCTGCATGAGAAAAAATCCCATGTTTGCTGCTCGGTGGGATTCGTATCATTAAAAATCTGAATTTCTGTTTGGGTATGTCCACAAAGATTATCTTCTTGTCCATCTATTGGATAGTGATAATCATCTAATGTATCTATAACATCTACATCTATGCCATTAATAAGATCTATCGCTTTTACAAAACCTCCAAAATCTATCCGAAATCCATAATGAATAGGCAGGCCAGTCACCATCCCAACAACGGCTTCTGCTTTTTGCAATCCATTATTCTTATTATCCATTTGACCATCCGCATACGCTTCATTTATTTTCCCTCCATTATCTCCCACTTGTGTTATCCATAAATCTCGAGGAATAGAAATAAGCGTAACTTTATTATTTTGCCTATCAATACTTGCCACCATAATTGTATCAGTAAGATTAGGCCCAGCATGATTTCCTCCGCCAATGCCTAATAAAAGAATATTTGTTTTGTTATTTGTTTGTTTAAGCGAGGGTGTTGAGGTAAAAATTAATTTAGTAAGAGTAATTAATTGTGTTTCAAATTGGATTCCTGCTAAAACAGTGATTGCAACAATGAAGAAAAAAAGTAAAATGAATTTACGCATTATATGCAAGTGCTAATAATTTTTTAGGGTCTAAGGAGGCCCCTCCTATAATAACACCATAGATCGGA
>JAKAEF010000070.1 GCA_021820025.1 bacterium
CACTTGATACCTACTCTATTACCATTTGAATTTGAAGGCACAACAAATACACATCTTCCATTTAGAGATAGTTCTTCTGGAAATATATTTTTACTTCGCTTACCCATAAAATCAGATTTTCAGTGGCAAGCTCAGACAAGACATTTATATACTTCGCAAGGATTTCTACCAGAAGGAGCAGAACCTGATAATTACTATCATAGAAGGACAATTGCAGAACAATTTGCTTTTATGCACCAACTGGCAGATGCAGGAATCCCCGTGGTAAGACCTACCGCATTGGCAAGAGATAAAAAAAGTATGCTTGTGCCGTATATTGGAGGAGTTCCTTTAGATACCTTTTTACAAAATCCCGAAATTCCTCAGGAAAGAAAAACTAAAGCAGTACGATTAGCGTTTGAGAATATTCTTACAGCTCACCAGCATGGGCTTTTAATGGGCGATAGATGGATAACTAACAGCATTGTTGTAGAACAACAGAATCAAATACAAGTGGTTGAGGTAGATTTTGATATAGAGTTACGAGGACCATATGCTCGTGAATTTGAACTTGGAAAATTTTTGTTTCATGCACTGTATTATGTCGCGGATAGAGAAGCAATGCTTCCAGCTCTTTTAGAAATGGTTAAGCAATCAGGTTTAAGAGATTATAACCTTGCAAAAGTTGCACAATTTATTATTGGACATCATAGGCTTTTTTTACAAGAGAATGCAGATCCGGCAAATCATAGACAAGCTCCACCAGCAATTTTAGAAAGCCAAATAGCAATGCTAATTAATTAATATTCTAGTTGACACAAATTATTTGCTTTGCTATAACTAAGATACCTTCACCGCAGAAGCCACTTCACAGAAGAAGCCCAAAATTTTATGAGAATTTTAATGTGCCCACCTACAAAATTTGATGTTGTGTATGAAATAAATCCTTGGATGGATGTAGCAAATAAACCAGATAAAAAATTAGCATTAGAACAATGGAATACTTTATATAATCTCTACAAAAAACTAGGAGTAGAAGTAGAGCTGATTGAACAAGGAGATAATCTTCCTGATATGGTTTTTACAGCAAATGGCGGAACAGTTTTAGATAACAAATTTATTAGTGGCAATTTTAGATTTAAAGAAAGAAAAGGAGAAGAAGCACATTTCCAAAAGTGGTTTAAAAAGAATGGATATCAAGTAATCACTCTCCCACACAACCAGGGAGGGGAAGGGGATGCCCTTTTTTATAGAAAAACTCTTTATATGGGTTACGGATTTAGATCAGACAAAAAAGCTCATAAAGAAATGGCTAAATTATTACATGTTCCAATTGTTTCATTAAAGCTTATTAACCCATATTTTTATGATTTTGATACCACATTTTGTGCAGTTGGGGATAGAGCAGTACTTATTTACCCAGAAGCATATGCAGAAAAAGATAGAGAAAAAGCATTATCTATTCCTGGAGCAATTGCTATGACAAAACAGCAAGCAGATAATTTTATTGCCAATAGTGTGTATATAGATGGAAAATTATTAGTTGGATATTTAGATGAAGATTTAAAAAAGAAACTTAAAAAAATTGATGTTGAACCAATTTTACTTAATATGAGTGAATATAAAAAAGCCGGTGGTGGAATAAAATGCCTCACTCTTTATTTGGAACGCAATTAACCCCTTGACAAAGGCTGCAACCTGTAGTAAAGTAATGCTTACAAACGAGTTTGGCGTTGATGGGGAAAGGAAGAAATTCCCTCGAGCCCCAGAGCCGATTTCCGAAGAAAGCCCTTCCAAAAGAAGGGACAAGTAGGAAACAGTAATAAGCCAATTGGCTTCCTGTCAAGGCATATACAGGGAGATTTTTATTTCTAAAAATAACAATTGGAAACAAAGCGTGGCACCACGGCTAAGTCCGTCGCTTCAAGGTCCTCAGTAAGGAGGACCGTGAAGGGACGGATTTTTTTTGTGCACAAAACAGAAAGTACAAATCTTCCAAAACCTTCAAGGAGAAAAATTTATGAAATTATGGCAAAACAAAACTAATTTAAATAAAACTGTTGAAATCTTTGAAACAAAAGACGATCTTGTCTTGGATAACCAAATAGCTATTTTTGATGTTGCAGCAACAATTGCCCATGGCAAAATGTTAGCTAAAATGGGAATTTTATCAAAGCAAGAATTTGAAAGTGCCCACAATGGACTTTTAGCAATTGCACAACTTATAAAAGAACAAAAGTTTAATTTAGAAATGGGCGATGAAGATATCCATACCAAAATAGAAAATTACCTAACACAACATGTTGGGGAAGTAGGCAAAAAAATTCATACAGGCAGAAGCAGAAATGACCAAGTATTAACTGCATTAAGACTTCTTGAAAAACAAAAAATATTTGAGATTTGGCAACAAGCAATTTTATTAACCGAGTTATTTTTGGAGTTTGCAGAAAAATATAAAACAATTCCAATGCCTGGCTATACGCATATGCAAAAAGCAATGCCATATAGTGTTGGTGCATGGGCAGTGTCTTTTGTAAGCGGACTGTTAGATAGTTTAGAAGTTCTTGAAAAATCTTTAGAAGTTATTGATCAATCACCATTAGGGTCTGCAGCAGGATTTGGAGCACCATTAAAAATCGATAAAAATTATACAGCAAAGTTATTAGGTTTTAAAAATGTACAAATAAATTCGCTTTCTTGCCAAAACTCCAGAGGAAAATTAGAAGCTATCATCTTAGCAGACTGCATAGCCTTACTGACAGATGTTAATAAATTTGCATCAGACATATTGTTTTTTACAACAAATGAATGCAATTTTTTTACAGTTGATGCAACGGTTACAACCGGCAGTAGCATAATGCCACAAAAAAAGAATGTTGACTTGGCAGAATTACTAAGAAGCAAAATACATGTTGTTTTAGGTAATTATCTTACATGCGCAACACTCTCTACAAATGTAATTTCTGGTTTTAATAGAGATTTACAAGACAGTAAAAGACCAGTTATTGAAGGTCTACAAACAACAATTGATTCTCTTGCTGCAACTCAAATACTGTTGTCTTCAATTACTCCAAAAGAAAAAGAGCTTACAAAGGCAATTACACCAGAAATGCTTGCAGCACATAAAGCAGTAGAATTAACTCAAAAAGGAGTGGCATTTAGAGATGCATATCATCAAGTAGCTACACATTTGCAAGAAATAAAACCGAAAAAAGCTAAATTTTATCTTAAACATAATACAAATTTGGGCGATACAGGCAATCTACAAATACACAATTTTAAAGAAAAACTAAATATAGTAAAACAAATTTTAGAACAAAAAAGCTCTTATTTTGAAACATCTTTAGAGAATCTCTTACAGAAAGGGGGTGAATAAAAATGCAACAGAAAACTTCTTACGTAAAAGTCGCATCTCATGAGGCAGAAATAGGAAAAGTAAAAAAGATTTTACTTTTATATTCCGGAGGATTAGATACCTCCGTCATGTTAAAGTGGCTGCAACAAACCTATAAGGCAGAAGTTATAACACTAACGTTAGATTTGGGACAGCAGCATGATGACCTTGAAGCAATTAAGAAAAAAGCACTGCAGTGCGGGGCAGTTAAAGCAATTGCACTAGATGTTAAAGATGAATTTGCAAACGATTTTATTTCTTTTGGAATAAAAGCAAATGCGTCATATCAAGGCAATTATCATTTATCAACACCTATTGGCAGGGCAATTTTGGCTAAAAAGGCAGTAGAAATTGCAAAGGCGGAAAATGTTGATGCAATTGCTCATGGCTGTACTGGAAAAGGAAATGATCAAGTGAGAATTGAGGGATACATATTAACTCTTGATCCAAAACTTAAGATTATTGCTCCTGTCAGGGAATGGGCAATGGATAGAAACCATGAAATAGCCTATGCCAAAGAGCATAACATTCCGGTTCCGGCAAGTGCAGATTTTCCATATTCAGATGATGACAACATGTGGGGAATTACCTGGCAGGGTGGAGAAATAGAAAATCCAAAATTTATTCCAAAAGTGGAAAAATTTTTAACAACCTACACGCTACCAGAAAATGCACCTGACAAACCTGAATTTATAAAATTGGGATTTGAGCAGGGGATTCCGGTAAGCTTAAACGGCAAACAAATGCCACTTTCCAAACTGATTATCAGTTTAAATAAATTAGCTGGCAAACATGGTGTAGGAACAGTTCATCTTCTTGAAGACAGAATTGTTGGTCTTAAAGACCGCGGCGTTTACGAACATCCTGGTGCTCATGTCATTATTGAAGCTCATAAAAATTTGGAGAAATATGTAACTCCAAAACAATTAAACGAGTTAAAAGAATACATGGACATTAAATGGGGATATTTATGTTATGGGGCTTTGTGGTTTGACCCAGCAATGGACGCAATTAATGCATTCACTAATCAGGTTAACCAAAAAGTAACCGGGACTGTTACTGTAAAGCTGTTTAAAGGCAGTACAACGATCGTAGCAGTAACTTCTCCAAACGGATTAAGTCATGCATCATTTACCAATACAAAAGGCTATTCCTTTAATGTAAATGCAAGTGCAGGCTTTATAGAAATTTATTCTTTGCAAATGGTATTAGCTAACCAAATTGCAAAAAAATAATGCGCTGGGGTAGAGGTGTACAGCTACCCCAAAATTTATATGAAAAAAGATTTTTTATCTATAACAGACCTAACAATTCAAGAACTTGAACGTGTATTAATTCTGGCAAAAGAATTAAAAACAGAATTAAAACAAAATGGATTTCATGAACCATTACTAAAAAATAAAACATTGGCAATGATTTTTGAAAAACCAAGTCTTAGAACAAGACTTTCTTTTGAAATTGCCATAAAACAACTTGGTGGACATGCTGTTTTTCTAGGACCTACAGAAATAGGACTTGGAACTAGGGAGCCCATTTCAGATGTAGCAAAAGTAACCAGCAGTATGGCAGATATTCTTATGGCCAGAACCTTTACACATAACTCTGTTTTAGAACTTGCTAAATATTCCAAAGTTCCGGTAATTAACGGCTTATCAGATATAGAACATCCCTGCCAAACATTGGCCGATTTACTTACTATTTGGGAATATAAGAAAAAACTTAAGGGAATAAAGTTGGTTTTTATTGGAGATGGAAACAATAATGTTACCCATTCTTTATGTTTGGCTTCTGCAATGCTTGGTATGCATTTTGTATGCTGCAGTCCAACAGAATATAAGATGAACAAACTAATCGTTTTAAAAGCAAAAAAAATTGCAAAAAAAACAGGAGCAATCATTGAAGAAATAAAAAATCCTCTAATAGCTGCTAAAAATGCAGATGTTATGTATACAGACACCTGGGTAAGCATGGGTCAAGAACAAGAAAAAGAAAAAAGACTGCAAGTTTTTAAACCGTTTCAAGTGACTTTACAAATTATGAAACTGGCAAAAAAAGATGCACTTTTTATGCATGACATGCCGGCATACAGAGGATTAGAAGTAGGTAAGGAAGTTATTGACGGGGAACAATCTGTTATTTTTAACCAAGCAGAAAATAGATTACATGCGCAAAAAGCGCTATTGGTTTTTGTATATGAATTATTTGACAACAAAAAAGACATTTGTTATGATGCTCTCGCTTCACTGAAGAAGCATAACCCTTCACCGCAGAAACTTCACTCTTCAATGATGAATCCCTAAACAAAGAAGTTATTCTTGTTTTACACAAGAAAGGATATATATATGGTAATAGAACA